>NZ_VOZD01000019.1:0-65246 GCF_013419915.1 Acinetobacter sp. YH12043 | reverse complement strand
TAATGGAGAAATCTAATCGGTATGTTATACCTGAGAGAAGAGTGAGGAGTTATCCAAGGGTTGTAAAAGGAAAACCTCAAAAATACCCAAGAAAAAGCCAGTCAATCTCTTAACTGACTGGCATTACGAACATATCGGGGTTTTTACTTAATTTTTTACGAGAAAGAATTAAGCATTTTCACGAGCAATTGCACGGTAACCAATATCTTTACGGTATTGAACACCATCAAACGTTACTTTTTGGCAAAGTTCTAAAGCTTTGGCTTGCGCTTCACCAATGGTATTACCCAGTGCAGTGACACAAAGAACACGACCACCCGCAGTGACAATTTCACCTTTTTCATTGGCTTTTGTACCTGCATGGAAGACTTTCGCATCAGTCATTTCAGTATCTAAACCTGAAATCACATCGCCATTACTAGAAGTTTCAGGATAGCCTTTAGATGCCAGTACGATCCCGACAGTTTTACGCTCATCCCATTCAGCTTCTGCAGGTAAATTACCTTCAAGACCTGCTTGGACTAAATCAACCAAAGATGATTTTAAACGCATCATGATTGGTTGAGTTTCTGGATCGCCAAAACGACAGTTGAACTCAATCACTTTTGGTTGGCCTTTGTCGTCAATCATCAAGCCTGCGTATAAGAAACCTGTGTATACGTGACCATCTTTTTTCATGCCTTCAACAGTCGGACGCATCACTTCATTCATGGCTTTTTCGAATACGTCAGCAGTCACAACAGGAGCAGGAGAGTATGCTCCCATACCGCCAGTGTTCGGACCTTGGTCGCCTTCAAAAATACGCTTATGGTCTTGTGAGGTCGCCATTGGCAGGATGTTGTCGCCATCAATCATACAAATGAAAGAAGCTTCTTCACCAGCAAGGAATTCTTCAATCACTACACGAGAACCCGCATCACCAAATTTGTTGCCTGCCAGCATGTCATCAATCGCATCAAATGCTTCCTGATTAGTCATGGCAACAATTACGCCTTTACCGGCAGCAAGACCGTCAGCCTTGATCACGATTGGTGCGCCATTTTTCTCAACAAATGCTTTTGCTGCGTCTACTTCAGTAAATACATCGTAGAAAGCTGTTGGAATGTTATGGCGTTTTAAGAAATGTTTAGCGAACGCTTTAGAGCCTTCAAGCTGTGCAGCAAATTGAGTTGGACCCCAAACTTTCACACCTGCTTCGCGGCAAGCATCAACCACACCATTCACAAGCGGTGCTTCAGGACCGACAATAATCATTTCAACTGCATTATTTTTTGCAAAATCAATAATGGCAGGATTGTCGAGAATGTCCAAAGCGACATTTTCACATTTATTTTCAGTTGCGGTGCCTGCATTGCCCGGTGCAACAAATACTTTTGCCACTTGATCGTCTTGTGCGATTTTCCATGCAAGTGCATGTTCACGGCCGCCACTACCTAAAACTAAAATGTTCATCTTTAGAAAATTCCCTCGAAAATGAAATTCCACAAACCCAATGAGGTTTAAAAATCTTTTAACATCTTATAGCAAGATATTAAATAATCTACTGATGTAACAAACCCTCCTTACGAAAAGGAGGGTTTGGAATTTAATACTTAAAAATTAGTGGCGGAAATGACGCATGCCAGTAAATACCATTGCAATACCAGCTTCGTCAGCTGCAGCAATTGTTTCTTCGTCACGCATTGAACCACCTGGTTGGATAATGCATTTAATGCCAGCTTTAGCCGCATTATCGATACCATCACGGAATGGGAAGAATGCATCAGATGCCATAACTGCACCTTCAACCACGAGTCCTGCATGTTCAGCCTTGATTGCAGCAATACGAGCAGAGTTTACACGGCTCATTTGGCCAGCGCCCACACCGATAGTTTGACGGTTTTTCGCATAAACAATCGCGTTAGACTTCACGTATTTTGCAACTTTCCAAGCGAAGATCATGTCATCGATTTCTTGTTCAGTTGGAGCACGTTTAGTCACAACTTTCAAGTCATCTTTAGTGATCATGCCCAAGTCTTGATCTTGAACCAGTAAACCACCGTTTACACGTTTGTAGTCAAGTTGTGGAGCACGTTCGTTAATCGCTGGAAGTTCGCCACATACCAGTACGCGTACATTTTTCTTCGCGCCAGTTACTTTAAGTACGCCTTCAGCGATGCTAGGAGCAATGATCACTTCAACGAATTGACGATCCACAATTGCTTGCGCAGTTGCAACGTCTAATTCACGGTTGAATGCAATGATGCCACCGAATGCAGATTCAGGGTCGGTTGCATAAGCAAGATCATAAGCTGCTTTGATGCCATCTAGAGAAACTGCAACACCACATGGGTTCGCATGTTTTACGATCACACAAGCAGGTTTCGCAAATGATTTCACACATTCAAGTGCAGCATCAGTATCCGCGATGTTGTTATAAGAAAGTTCTTTACCTTGTAGCTGCTTAGCAGTCGCAACAGAAGCTTCTTTCGCAGCAGGATCTACATAGAAAGCAGCAGACTGATGCGGGTTTTCACCGTAACGTAAGTCTTGAGCTTTGTTTAATTGAGTATTGAAAGTACGCGCAAATTTGTCTGCCTGACCTTCTTCTTTACCTACGCGAGCGCCTAAGTAAGATGCGATCATACCGTCATATTGAGCAGTATGTTCGAATGCTTTAACCGCAAGGTCAAAACGGGTTGCATAAGATAAAGCACCATCAGCTTTAAGCTCAGCAATTACAGTTGCATAGTCAGCAGCGTTTACCACGATACCCACAGATGCGTGGTTTTTTGCAGCAGCACGAACCATTGTTGGACCACCGATGTCGATGTTTTCAATCGCATCAGCCAGTGAACAGTTTGGTTTCGCTACAGTTGCAGCAAATGGATACAGGTTAACAACGACAAGATCGATCGCATCGATGTTGTGTTCAGCCATCACAGCTTCGTCTAGACCACGACGAGCCAGGATGCCACCATGAATTTTCGGATGTAGCGTTTTTACACGGCCGTCCATCATCTCTGGGAAACCAGTGTGCTCCGAAACTTCTACTACAGCGACATTATTGTCTTTCAACAATTTGTATGTACCACCTGTAGATAAAATTTCTACCCCAAGAGCAGCAAGGTCTTGTGCAAATTCCACAATACCGGTTTTATCGGAAACAGAGATTAAAGCGCGTTTAATAGTCATGATCTTCGTCACAGTTACCAAGGAACAGATTAAATCTAAATAGCTAATTAACAGTCAAAAAAAATGCCTGCGGTAGCCGCAAGCATTTTACCATTTATTCACTCATTAAACCGTGAGCTTTTAACTTTTTACGTAAAGTACCGCGGTTTAGTCCGAGAATCTCGGCAGCGCGTGTCTGATTACCACGCGTATATTCTAGAACGACAGATAATAAAGGCTTCTCCATTTCTGCCAGCACCATGTCGTACACCTGAGAAGGTTGCTCGCCTTGCAGTTGTGCAAAGTAGTGGCGAACTGCGCGATCTACGTGAATACGAAGAGCGACATCAGATTGTGCAGTAAAAATAGGAGATTTGCTATTCATGCGAATTAATCCGAAAAATCAAATATCACTTGGGTAAAGCGATATATAAAAGTGGTCTAGAAATTGAAATGAACTCCATTTTAGATCCTAAAACTGGAGTTCTAAAACTTGGTCATTACATTGAGCTTGTAGCTTGCCACATCTCGACGATTTGGTCGAAAAATAAGCGTAACAATAGTTAAAGTTTTGTTACTGACCAAAATCAAAACAAAAAAATCTGCTCGATACGCAATAAGTTTTATAGCGCATTAGGCAAGACTGTATTTGTTGTGAAAAAGTAGCGAGGAGTTTGCAGCACATAGCTTTCGTGGCGCGTATAATACCATTGTCTCGGGAAAAGTGAGCAAGAAAACTGCATTTTTTTTAACTTTTTTTTCGTTTTTTAATAGTTTTTATCAATATTAAGGTCGAATTATTTCCAAACTGTAATTATCGAAGTCTTTACGGTCGACAGGAAGCACAAATTCAAATTTAAATGGGCTGTTTTGGGGAATACGTTGAATCTTAACCAGGCTTTCGATCAGGTATTCCTGAGGTTTTAAATTATAAGTCGCCAAGACTACACCCTGATCTTTAAGGTGAACTCTTAAGTTTGGCATTTCCAGACTGCGCTTGTGGAAATTGATTAGCTCACCACTAAACTGGGTTTTATCTGTGGCAATCGCTTTGGCTTTGACCTTATTGGTATTGATCAGATTGTAATGTTCTTCCAGATTGGAACAGTTGAACACTTCACAGATATTGTTAAAAGCCACACTCATCACATGACTATTCTTAATATAGTGTGGATTGAACCAGAAGAATTGAAATAAAAGTAAGCCAAATAAGAACAGGTTTAGGCTGGTCCAGCCTAAATAATAAAGCGGGCCTTTATTGTGCTGTTTATCAGCCTGATCATCCCAGTTCATGCTAGGCAGTACTGCAATCGGTTCAGTACTGAAATAATTCAGGTTGTTCAGATAGGTCTTCAGATCAATATTTGAGTTTTCAACTTTTTCATCAAAAATGTTCAGTAAATAGTGCTGATCTGAAGAATTAGCTGAAGAAGTAGATTTGGTGAGGTTTCTATTAATATAAGAAACATGACTTGGCGTATGGGTAAGGGCGACCGAATTCTGTGCTTCGGTCACCAGATGCGATAAAGCATTAAAGGTCGTACTACATTTTGGGCAGCAAACCATGCCTTGGGCAATGGTTAATTGCGCAACCGTAACTTTATAGGTTGTAGAGCAGGTCGGGCAGTGGGTTCGCTTGTCACTCATAAATGTTTATAGACTCTTTAATTCTTATGGCGTTTCCCCGAGATACGGCACCAGTGTTCATCGCGTTTTTCTACTTCTAATATATCAAAATGTTTTGAGTAAATGCTAGTAACATCAGCAACTTGCTCTTCGATAACACCTGCGAGTGCGAACTCTGCCTCAGGTTTGACCAATTCTGCGAACTCAGGCTCAAGCATCATGAGTGGGCCAGCCAGAATATTGGCAACAAACACATCTGCTTTCTGCTCGCCAAGCTCTGTGTTGAACTCTTCCGGTAAACCAACATAAAGTCGATCCAATACGCCATTCAGTTCAGCATTCTGTTTGGTGGCTAAAACAGCTTGTGGGTCAATATCAGTTGCATAGGCATATTTGGCACCGAGTAACAGGGCCGCGACAGCCAGAATACCTGAACCACAGCCATAATCGATCACGATCTTGTCTTTTACATCGGTTTTGCCTAGCCATTGCAGGCAAAGGAAAGTAGATGCATGGTTACCTGTACCAAAAGCCAAACCTGGATCAAGCTTGATATTCACTGCATCTGCTTCAGGCGCTTCCATCCACTCTGGAACAATCCAGAATTTTTCAGAAATCTGGATTGGCTCATATGCATCCATCCAGGTACGTTCCCAAGCTTGATCTTCCAGGAATTCATGGCGGATCGGTGCTTCAGGTAGTTGTGCGCGAATAAAGGTTTCCAATGCAGCTACATCGATTTCTTCTTCGTCATCTTCCTGAGCATAGATGCCAGTCACGATCACTTTATTCCAGAGCGGTGTTTCTCCTGGAAGTGGTTCCAGTAAATCCTGGTTTTCAGCATCATCCAGAGTGACACTTACGGCGCCCAGTGAGCTAAGTAATGTTTCAGTAAAATCTACCTGAGCTTGATCAACTGTAATATGAATTTGTAACCACTTCACAGAAATAACCTTTATACATTTTTTCAAAAAGCTATTGTAACGGAAGTTCGGCTTGAAGGTGTGATCTTCTTGAGACGGAGTCAAATAAAAAGGATGCTTTCGCACCCTTTTTATGAAAACCGGTTAAAACGCATTTTCCTGAGTGGGAGAGATCGTAGGGTGTGCAGCTACTGGAGCAAAGCGATTCAGCAATAGTCCAAAAATAGCCGCGAAAATATACATAAAAATTGAATATACCGCTGCAGGCATGGCAACTGCAGTACTGGACATGACAGTAAGTGCAATAGTCATGGCAAGCGTACTGTTATGAATACCGATCTCGAAGGCACTGGCACGTGCCTGAGCGGAATTGATATTCATCAGTCGTGGAACAAAATAGCCAATTATTAAGCTGAAGAGACAGAACAGGGCGGTTGCTAAACCCACCTGAGTCAGATATTCGGCAATATTAGCGCGTTCACTATAAATTGCTCCGGCGATAATCAGTACTAGAAAGAGGACTGCAAAAATGCGAAGAGGCTTATTCAGCTTTACAGTGAGTGCTGGGGCATAATGACGAATCAACATACCAATCGCGACTGGTATAATAATGATACCAAACACTTGCAGAATCTTTCCGAACTGCAAGCTGATCTGCTGACTGTCCTGCATAAAATGCATGATCGAGAAATTCATGATTAAAGGCAAGGTAAATGCAGCAACCACCGAATTGATCGCAGTCAAGGTAATATTGAGGGCTAGATCGCCTTTAAACAGATAGCTGAACAGATTTGCGGTACTGCCACCTGGCGATGCGGCCAGCAACATCAGACCAACAGCTAGTAAAGGTGGTAAAGTCAGAACTTTACATAGAATGAAAGCAATGCTTACCAGTAGAATTAATTGACAAAACAAGGCAACCAGCACTGCTTTAGGGTGCTGGCTTACCCGGGCAAAATCTTTGAGCGTGAGTTCG
Source organism: Acinetobacter sp. YH12043 (assembly GCF_013419915.1). Lineage (NCBI taxonomy): Bacteria > Pseudomonadati > Pseudomonadota > Gammaproteobacteria > Moraxellales > Moraxellaceae > Acinetobacter > Acinetobacter sp. YH12043. The sequence goes on along the minus strand of NZ_VOZD01000019.1, from coordinate 58,568 downwards.
AGTCCTAATCCCACCATGATGATGGCGAGTGCGAGGGGGAGGAATATTGTTATGATGCCAGAGTCCATCTGCATGCTCCTTATAGAAATTTATTTTAATAGTTTTAAATTTTCTATAAAAAGCATACAGCTTAAGCAGGCATTTGACTTAGGAAGTTACAAATCTGATAAACGACTCTTGCCACTATAGCTAAGCTTTTGCTGACTAATCATAAAACCAAAAATACCGGCAAAAACGTACATGACAATTGAATAAATACCCGCAGGGATGGCAATGGTGACATTATTGAGGACAGAAATCGCAATCGTCATTGATACAGTTGTGTTGTGAATGCCGACTTCAAAGGTACAGGCGCGTGCCATCTTGTCTGGGATATCCATTAATAAAGGCAGGCAATAACCGAGAAACAGGCTGGAAAAACATAATATGGAAGTAGCAATCCCGATACTGGCAAAATATTCGATGATGTTAAAGCGCTCTTGGAAAATGGCATAAATCAAGAGCATGCTTAAAAAAGCGATAGATAGAAACCGCATTGGCATATGTACAATATCTGAAAGCTTTGGAAATTTTGCCCGAATCAGCATGCCGATCACAACCGGAATAATTGTAATCAGAAAAACCTGAGCCATTTTTTCAAGCGGTAAGCCGATGCCGGTATCCTGTCCTATAAAATAGTACAGGGACAGGTTCATAATAAAAGGTAAGGTGAAAATAGAAATAATCGTATTGATGGCGGTTAACGTGATATTAAGCGCCACATCACCTTTATAAAGATAGCTCAGCAGATTGGCAGTGGCACCTCCTGGAGAGGCAGCTAGCAGCATCATGCCTACAGCAAGCAATGGTGGCAGATCCAGTACCAGACAGATTAAAAAGGTTAAACCGGTTAAAATGACCAGTTGTGAGAATAAGACAATAAAAATCACCTTGGGATAACGACTAACATGCAGAAAATCCTTGACTGTTAACTGTAGTCCTAACCCCATCATCGTAATTGCCAAAGTAATCGGCAAAAACAAACTAAAAAACCCCGAATCCATGAAGTTTCCTTTTTATTATTCATTTTTTAGGTATGTTTTGAGTTTAGCGTAGATGAATAAATAAGCAATATAAAAACGGGTAAAATTTATGCATTTTACCCGTTAAGTTTCTGATTAAAAATATATTTAATCAGCTATATAGTGATTTACATCCCTGATTGAGATGGGGTTTGAGGCTGAGTTTGCATTTGTGACTGTGGACGTGGAGGGGTAAAGCCTAATGCACATTTACCATTGACCTGAGTGCCATTAATGGTTGCTGAAGTTTTGCCGCCTGAACTACAAGATGTATAAAGTTCAGGTTCATCGCCTTTGATATTGGTTGATGATGAAGGGAAGAACTGTTGCTGACAGGTACCATTCCAGATAATGCCGCGGTAAGCAAAACTTACAGGAGCGCCCTCTGATTTACCTTTACAAACTTGCTGGTATTTTTGGGCATTATAAACCTTCTCGACTTTATCATTTGCTGAGGCTGCAAATGGAGCGAAACATAGACCGCAGAGCGCTGTTGCTAGGAAAATATTCTTATTCATCATGTATACCTTTGTTTGTAATGTGACCACTTTATAGATTAAAAACTAATCAATATTAAACAATATGAGTCGGGTAACTTTTTGAGTTTAGATGTTTAATTTATATAGTAAGTATGCAAAGTTTAATTACATTGCTTTATTGGCTGGCAGAGTAAATTCCGAAGGATAAATTCAAGTGATTTTGTCAACTTTGGAAGGAAGTTTGCTATAATGTTCAGCTATCCTTTTTCTATCTCTCTATTTACCACTATGCACTATCCTAAAGTATACGATGTCATTGTTATCGGTGGCGGTCACGCAGGTACGGAAGCAGCACTGGCTGCAGCACGTATGGGTCGACAGACATTACTCTTAACTCATAACATTGAGACTTTAGGGCAGATGAGCTGTAACCCGGCCATTGGCGGGATCGGTAAATCACATTTAGTGCGTGAAATTGATGCCTTGGGCGGTGCGATGGCGCTGGCTGCCGATAAAGGCGGTATTCAATTCCGTATTCTGAATTCACGTAAAGGTGCAGCAGTACGTGCAACTCGTGCGCAGGCTGACCGTGTTCGTTATAAAGCAGCGATTCGTGAGACTTTAGAAAATCAAGCGAATCTGGATATCTTTCAGCAAGCAGCAGATGACCTGATTGTTGAAGGCGATACTGTTAAAGGTGTCGTGACCCAAATGGGTATTCGCTTTGATGCGAAAACTGTGGTGCTAACTGCAGGTACATTCTTAGGTGGTGTGATTCACATTGGCTTAAACAATGCTTCAGGCGGTCGTGCTGGCGATCCTCCTTCAATTTCATTGGCACATCGTTTACGTGAGTTAAACTTACCTGTAGGTCGTTTAAAAACAGGTACACCGCCACGTATTGATGCACGTTCAGTCGACTTCTCTGTCATGACACCGCAGCCGGGTGATTTCCCGTCTCCAACCATGTCATTTATGGGTGATGTGTCTATGCACCCTGAACAGGTGAATTGCTACATCACTCATACCAATGAACGTACTCATGAGATCATTCGTGGCGGTTTAGACCGTTCACCGATGTACACTGGTGTGATTGAAGGTGTAGGTCCACGCTATTGCCCATCGATTGAAGATAAGATTCATAAATTTGCTGATAAAGATTCACACCAAGTATTCCTTGAGCCTGAAGGCCTGGATACACATGAGCTTTATCCAAACGGTATTTCAACTTCTTTACCATTTGATGTTCAGTTTGAATTGGTGCGTTCAATCCGTGGTATGGAGAATGCACACATTCTTCGTCCGGGTTATGCAATTGAATACGATTATTTCAACCCTCAAGCGTTGAAGTTCACTTTGGAAACCAAAGCGATCAATAACCTGTACTTTGCTGGTCAGATTAACGGTACAACCGGTTATGAAGAAGCGGGTGCTCAAGGCTTGCTTGCAGGCTTGAACGCAGCACGTCGCGCTTGGGATCAGGAACAATGGACACCGAAACGTGATGAAGCGTACATGGGTGTACTTGTGGATGACTTGATCACACTAGGTACTAAAGAACCGTACCGTATGTTTACTTCACGTGCGGAATACCGTTTGATGTTACGTGAAGACAATGCGGATCAACGTTTAACACCAATCGGTCGTGAAATGGGTCTGGTAGATGACGAACGTTGGGCAGCTTACTGTGAAAAAATGGAAGCTGTAGAGAAAGAAACAGGTCGTCTGCAACACCTTTGGGCTGCACCAAACAATCCAATGGGTAAAAAATTCGTAGAAATGACGGGTGCGGATCTTTCTAAAGAATGTTCTGCAATTGATTTGTTAAAACGTCCAAACATCACCTTTGCTCAAATTGCAGAGCTCACAGGTTCTGAAGTTTCACCACAAGTGGGTGATCAAATTGAGATTGCGGTGAAATACGAAGGTTATATCAACCGTCAGCATCAAGACGTTGCACAAATGAAACGTTTAGAGGAAACCAAGATTCCTGCTGATTTTGACTATGATGTTGTTTCAGGTCTTTCTCGCGAAATTACCTTGAAGCTGAAAGATATTCGTCCTGAAACACTTGCTCAGGCAAGCCGTATTCCAGGTGTAACACCAGCAGCCGTTCAATTGGTGATGATCACCATTCGTAAGAATGCTCAAGCTAAAAAATCTGCTTAAGATTTTGAATTAAAGAAGCCCGTGTAATGCGGGCTTTTTTATTTTTAAAGATTATGATCACTTTTGATAATGATTTGATAGTAATTATTTATCAATAAATAAATTATTGATTTTTAAATTTATTTTAATAATAAAAATTGAAATATTAAATATAGATATTGTTTTTTTGTCTTAATCCTTCTTTTAAGGCAATTATTGCAAGCCCAATTCCGACCATTGTAGTGGTATATCTTTTCTGGTTACAGGCAGACAATTCCTCTGCAAGCTCAGTCAAACAATAGGCAAGCTGTTTACTGCTGGAGAGGAAGCATGGCATCAACACAACAAAATAAATTACAAAAGTTTTTAATCATATTTTTATGTTTTTGGGTGGCATTTTTCGAGGGCTTTGATTTGCAAGCACCGGGTATTGCTGCAAAAGGAATTGCTGAAACATTTAGCCTTGGTCAAGTTGAAATGGGTTATGTTTTTAGCCTTGGTGTATTCGGTATGTTATTTGGTGCGTTCTTTGGAGGACGTATTGCAGATTACTTGGGGCAAAAGAAAGTACTGATGCTTTCAATCTCAATCTTTGGTGCATTCATGGCATTAACTGCTGTAGCAACAAGTATTGAGGTACTCTATATTGCACGCTTTCTCACGGGTTTAGGTTTGGGGGCTGCAATGCCAACAATGATTTCAGTTGTAGGTGATGAAGCGACTGAAGCTAATCGTGGTAAATTAAACAGTTTGATGTATTGCGGTTTACCTGTAGGGGCTATTTTTGTTGCTGGCTTAGCCATTTTCTTTAAAGATATTTCTTGGCATACCTTGTTCTTGATTGGTGGTTTAGCACCGTTGTTATTACTTCCATTTATGGCATTTATCTTAAAAGAAAAAGTACAAACCCATACTGAAAAACAAATCGTTCCACCAATGGTAGAGGTTTTGTTTAAAACTGAACAATATAAACGTACCATTCCACTGTGGGTAGGTTTCTTCTTTACCTTGATGATTAACTACATTCTGATCAGTTGGTTGCCGAACTTATTGATGGAACAAGGTCTATCAAAACCACAAGCATTCAGTATTATGCTGATCTTCCAGGTGGGGGCATTGGTAGGTACGCTTGGTTTAGGCTTTATGCTGGATCGTTTGAAACTTTGGCAAATGGCAGCGATTATCTATGTCGGTTTAGCACTTGCATTGATCCTGTTGTTTACGAGTAAAGTCATTCCATTACTTATTTTTGCTGGCTTGATGGGTGGGATTTTCTCAACAGGTGGTCAGTCGATTCTTTACGGCATTTCGCCAATTTTCTACTCAGGCACAGGTAAAGTAACAGGTGTGGGTAGTGCAATTTCATTAGGTCGCCTAGGTGCAATGACTGGGCCATTATTGTCAGGAAAAATCTTGGCACTCGGTTTAGGGACTGCAGGTGTATTGATGGCAAGTTTGCCAGCAGTGGTGATTTCAGCTGTGGCGGTCACTGCATTGTCAAAATACAAATCTAAAATTAAATAAATTTTAGAAAATACAAAAAGGCAGCTTATTTGAGGCTGCCTTTTTTATAGCGGTGACTTATGGATTCGCATAGCTTTTGATAAAATTGCGCCAAATAAAATTTGATTAAGATTATGGCGTACCAACTCATTGAACTCGACATCCAAGCCACCGATAATATTGCCTGCCCTCATTGCCATCAAGAGATTATTAACTGGCAAGAAGAACAGTATATTCAACCCTGTGAACATACCTTATTTATTGCCATGGATATCGGTTTTGAATACATCACCGATGAATTTGAGCAAACCATGCAAAAAACGGTTGATGAGCTGCATGCCAATGATGACATCGTCAATATGTTCGAAGAAATCACCACAAGTACTTATCCGAATTATCTGATTTTAAAATCGGATCTAGGCGCGGCAGGTTATTCGCGTTATATCGGTTTAACAGTGTAAGAATCTCATTACTATATATAAGCAATAAAAAAGCACCCAAGGGTGCTTTTTTAATTTCAGGCTTGGCCTTCGACTTCTTCGACTTCATCATCCTCCGCACTGTCCATGCCGAGCTCTTTCAGCTTACGGGTGAGGGTATTACGTCCCCAACCTAAAAGCTCTGCAGCATGACGCTTACGACCACGAGTTTGTTGTAGTGCAGCATTAATGAGTGTGCGTTCAAACATTGGTGTAGCCACATCTAACAGCTTCATTTCGCCGTTTTTCAGTTTCTGGATTGCCCATTGACCCAGTAATTCATCCCAGTGATGCGGCGCAATCTGATTCGGGTTTGGAATTGGAGCACCCGGGTCTTGCTGCTGAATTGGAATCTGTTTTAATTCAGGTGGCAGATCTTCTGGATAAACTTCACGGCCTGTGATCATCACTGTGAGCCAGCGACAGGTATTTTCAAGCTGACGAACGTTCCCTTGCCAAGGCAGCTTCTGCATATATTCCTGAGTTTCAGGACGTAAGATTTTAGGATTTACACCCAGTTCTTTACCTGCACGCGCCAAGAAGTGCTGTGCCAGCATCGGAATATCTTCAGAGCGATGCGCCAGTTTAGGAATATGAATACGAATCACGTTTAGACGGTGATACAAGTCTTCGCGGAAGCGGCCGTCATGTACCAGTTTTTCCAAGTCCTGATGCGTTGCAGCCACAATACGTACATCAACTTTAACCGGAATGTGACCACCAACGCGATAGAATTCACCATCTGCAAGGACACGTAATAAACGCGTTTGTGTTTCAAAAGGCATGTCGCCAATTTCATCCAGGAACAGCGTACCGCCGTTGGCCTGTTCAAAACGGCCTTGACGTTGCGTATTTGCACCGGTAAAAGCACCTTTTTCATGACCAAATAATTCAGTCTCTATCAGGTCTTTTGGAATAGCCGCCATGTTCAGTGCAATAAACGGTTTATTGCTACGCGGTGAATGGCGGTGTAGGGCATGCGCTACCAGTTCTTTACCTGTACCGGATTCACCATTAATCAGCACGGTAATGTGTGATTGAGACAAACGACCAATGGCACGGAAGACTTCCTGCATGGCAGGCGATTCACCAATGATCTCAGTCGATTGAATGGTTGGTGCAGATTTGGCAGATTCTTGCTGCTGTAATTTGGTGATATGTAAAATCGCACGATTGACCAGTGCCAATGCTTCATCAATATCAAATGGTTTTGGCAGGTATTCAAAAGCACCTGTTTGATAACTGGATACAGCAGATTCCAGATCCGAATGCGCCGTCATAATAATAACCGGCAAATCAGGATTGGTATTTTTCACCTTGCCTAAAAAGGTCAGACCATCAATACCTGGCATACGGATATCGGTTAGGATCACATCAGGTGCATCTACGCCCAACTGATCAAGTGCTGACTGGGCTTCTTCAAAACTAGTAACGTCGAAACCTTCTTCTTTAAATGTTTTTTCTAGTACCCAACGCATGGCACGATCGTCATCAATCACCCATATTTTATTTCGCGACATGATCTGACTCCCAAGGTAAAAATAAGCTAAATACGGTTTTTCCTGGAACTGACTGGCATTCAATCATTCCGTTATGTTGATGCATAATATTTTGAGCAATGCTGAGACCTAGTCCGGTACCTTTGGCACGGCTGGTCACCAGTGGATAGAACACGGCTTCGATAATATCGTCTGGAACACCAGGGCCATTATCTTCAATGTCGATTCGAACCACAGATCGGTGAATCACACCACTAATGGTATAAAGCCGCTGAATTCGGGTTCTTAAAATAAGTTCCGGTTGATGCTCGACAAAGAAATCCTTGTTTTCTGTCATCGCCTGAACGGCATTTACGCAGATATTTAGCATGACCTGAATGAGCTGATCGCGATCTGCCAGAACTTCCGGCAGGGACAGATCATAGTCCCGAGTAATTTTTATTTTCTTTTTAGTCTGATTCACAATCAGTGAGCGGACGCGTTCTAATGGTTCATGTACATTGACCATTTCATAGCTTGGTAACTGGCGTGAACCGAGCATGCTATCTGCCAGATTTCTCAGGCGATCCACTTCACTAATAATAATGTCAGTGAACTCTTTATATTTTGGATCTTCAAGACTACGTGCCAGAAGCTGGGTTGCACCACGAATGCCACCGAGTGGATTCTTGATCTCATGTGCCACGCCACGAATCAACTGACGCGCGACCTGGTGCTGCTGAATATAGTTTTCTTCACGTGAGATTTTCAGCATACGGTCACGCTGATTCAGCTCGATCAGTAATAAAGGGTGATTTGGCTTGCCCGCATTGAGCAGGGAAACCGTATAGTCCACATGAATGTCTTTAAAGTTGACGATGATCGTCGCCTCACGGCGAGTATAAGGTTGGCCAGTATGCAGTGTGTTATAGAGAGATTCTTCAGTATTGAATTCATCTGTTGGCGCTTGCAGGATATTTAAGACCGGCGTGCCTGATGCGCGTAACAGGCTGACATCAAACATGGCCTCGCAGGCTGTATTTAAGTAATAAATATTCAGATGACTATCAACCAGCATAATGGCAGTGGTCAGGTTGTCCACCAAAAGGCGATAGTCGATGGAAAGAGGCTGATCCATTAGCGGTGGTTTTCCTGTATTAAAATGGCGCAATGGCATCTTCATAAAGCAAAATAACAATTTCAAAGTTCAGATTTGAGGCAAATTAAGCAAGATGCACGCCAACTTTAGAACTCTTGTTAAAATTTTGCTGAAAAATGCACGAAATCTGACGGGGATGCCCAATCAAACTCAGGTATAACGGATTAAATTGAGGCTGTAAACCCAAAATGATCTATTTTGGTGCATAAGCTTTTATATTGAATATTTTATGGCGTTATTTTAGTGCGTGATGCAAAGAGTGGCCATTTCAACTATTTTTATGATGCGAAAAGACATACAATACGCGCATTCTAGTGGAGCGCAGATTCATGAAGTCCCCCAAAGTCGGTTTTGTATCTTTAGGTTGTCCTAAGGCATTGGTAGATTCTGAACGAATTTTAACTCAGTTAAAGACTGAAGGTTATGATGTCGCATCGGATTATGACGGTGCTGATTTAGTAGTAGTAAATACCTGTGGTTTTATTGAATCTGCAGTACAAGAGTCTTTAGATGCTATCGGTGAAGCGATGAGCGCGAATGGTCGTGTCATCGTAACAGGTTGTCTAGGAAAAGACGAAGATAAAATTCGCCAAATGCACCCGAATGTCCTGAAAGTGACGGGTGCAGCAGCATATGAAGAAGTGATGGATGCGGTACATGAGTATGTTCCTGAGCCGCCAAAACACAATCCATTTATTGATCTGGTGCCTGAGCAGGGTATCCGTTTAACCCCTAAACATTATGCATACCTGAAAATATCAGAAGGCTGTAACCACCGTTGTACCTTCTGCATCATTCCAAGCATGCGTGGTGATCTGGTTTCCCGTCCAGTCGGTTCTGTGCTTGAAGAAGCTGCAGCACTGAAACGTTCAGGTGTCAAAGAAGTACTCGTAATCTCCCAAGATACTTCTGCTTATGGCGTTGACACCAAATACAAACTGGACTTCTGGAACGGCCAGCCAGTTAAAACCAAATTCTATGACATGTGTGAAGCACTGGGTCAATTGGGCATCTGGGTGCGTCTGCACTATGTTTATCCATATCCACACGTAGATGCCGTGATCGATTTGATGGCTCAAGGCAAAATCCTGCCTTATCTGGATATTCCATTCCAGCATGCCAGCCCAAGAATCCTGAAACTGATGAAACGTCCAGCGCACAGTGAAAATACACTGGAGCGTTTAAAAGTATGGCGTGAGAAATGTCCTGACCTAGTCATCCGTTCTACATTTGTGGTGGGTTTCCCGGGCGAAACGGAAGAAGATTTCCAGATGCTTCTGGACTGGCTGAAAGAAGCACAGCTAGATCGTGTGGGCTGTTTTACTTATTCACCAGTTGAAGGTGCGACAGCGAATGATCTTCCAGACCATGTGCCGGAAGAGATCAAGCAAGAACGTTATGAACGTTTCATGCAGGTTCAGCAGGAAATTTCAGCAGCGAAGCTACAAAAACGTATTGGCCAGAAAATGACTGTGCTAGTCGATGATCTAGAAGAAGAATTCCCGGTTGCTGTAGCACGCTCATATGCGGATGCGCCTGAAATTGATGGTAATGTTTTTGTTGAAGATATCGACAAAAGTGTGATTAAGGCAGGGGATTTGCTTGAAGTCGAAATCACTGATGCAGATGAATATGATTTATTTGCTAAGCTGATCTCAATCAAGTCTGCTTAAGATTTTGAATTAAAAGAATTTATATTAAATAATTTGGAGTTTTATGATGTTGGATTCTAAAAAGCCACGATTTGGTCGCATCCTGCTAAAGCTATCTGGTGAAGCACTGGCAGGGAACAAAGACATGGGTATCGATGCACAAGTGCTCGATCAAATGTCACTTTCTATTGCGCATCTCGTGGGTTTGGGTGTACAAGTCGGTATCGTCGTGGGCGGTGGTAACCTGTACCGTGGTAGCCAGTTGCAAAAAGATGGTCTGGTAGGTCGTGTAACCGGTGACCAGATGGGTATGCTGGCAACTGTCATGAACGGTCTGGCATTACGCGATGCTTTGGTACGCCGTAATATCAAAACCCGTTTGATGTCTGCATTACCGATTGGTGCAGTGGTTGAATCTTATTCTAGCCGCGATGCCATCCGTCATCTGACTCAAGGTGAAGTGTGCGTATTTGTTGCGGGTACAGGTAATCCGTTCTTTACTACGGATACAGCAGCATGCTTGCGTGGTATCGAGATTGAATCTGACCTGATCCTGAAAGCTACTAAGGTTGATGGTGTTTATAACAAAGATCCAAGCAAATACGAAGATGCCGTGAAATACGATACTTTGACATTTGATCAGGTGCTGGACGAGAAGTTGGGCGTCATGGATTTAACTGCGATCTGCTTATGTCGTGACCACAATGTGCCACTTCAAGTATTTGACATGAACAAATCTGGCGCATTGCTTTCAGTGGTGATGGGTGAAAAAGAAGGAACTCACGTCACCAATTAATGACGTGAGCTACAAAGCCCTTTATACTACCTCCTAATTTAGTAAATACATCTTTTAAGAATTAAGTAAGGAAGATCATATGATTAACGATCTTAAAAAAGACGCAGAAGAGCGTATGAACAAGTCTCTTGACTCGTTAGAACATGGTTTCGCTAAAGTTCGTACCGGACGTGCGCATCCATCAATTTTGAACGGCGTCATGGTTCCTTACTACGGCTCTGATGTGCCATTGAATCAGGTTGCAAACGTAGGCGTGGAAGATTCACGTACATTGCTGGTTCAACCATTTGAACGTTCAATGGTTGCTGCGATTGATAAGGCGATCCGTGAGTCTGATCTTGGTTTGAACCCGATTACTGCTGATGCGATCCGTGTACCGATGGCTGCACTAACTGAAGAAACCCGTCGTGACATGCAGAAAGTTGCACGTAACGAAGCTGAAAATGCCAAAGTTGCGATCCGTAATATCCGTCGTGATGTATTGGGTGACATCAAAGCATTGTTGAAAGAAAAAGAAATTTCTGAAGATGATGAACGTCGTGCATCTGACGAAATTCAGAAAATCACAGACAAATTTGTTGCTGAAGTAGACAAACGCTTGGCTGCGAAAGAAGCTGAATTGATGAAGGTCTAATTCATCAATGACCGCTTCTGAAGAAAATTCCCGTCTTCCAAAACATGTTGCCATCATCATGGATGGCAACAATCGTTTTGCCAAAAAAAATCAGATGCAGAAAGGCGATGGACACCGTGAAGGAAAAACGGTTCTAGACCCGATTGTTGAACATTGTAGAAAAAGAAATATCCAGGCTTTAACGGTCTTTGCATTCTCCAGCGAAAACTGGAACCGTCCCCAATATGAGGTCGACCTGCTCATGAAGTTGTTGGAAGACACGATTCATGAACAGTTGCCACGTATGCAAAAATTTAATATTGCTTTACGTTTTATTGGTGATCGGTCGCGTTTATCTCCTGAACTGCAAGCATTGATGTTGCAAGCAGAACAAAGGACTGCTAATTTCGATAGTATGACGCTTACCATTGCAATCAGCTATGGTGGAATGTGGGACATGGCACAAGCTGCAAAGCAGATTGCTGCGGATGTTTTAACAAATAAATTAGATCTTGAAGCAATTGATACTGATGTGTTCGGTCAATATGTCAGTTTGAGTGACTTGCCGCCTGTTGATCTGCTGATTCGTACCGGTGGAGATTTCCGCCTGTCCAATTTCCTGCTCTGGCAGGCAGCATATGCAGAGCTGTATTTTACTGAGACCTTATGGCCAGAATTTACCGTAGAGGAATTCGATGACGCACTTGCTGTATTTGGCGGGCGCGAACGTCGTTTTGGTAAAACATCAGAGCAGATTCTTCAAGAAAGACTTGAGAATTAATACACATGTTTGAGCGGATTATAACCGCATTGGTGCTGGTCGCAGTCGTACTGAGCTGTATGTTTGCGACCAAATCACAATATCCAATGTTCGCATTGATGGTTGTGGCTGCCGGGGTGGCAGGCTATGAGTGGTTTAAACTCATGCCGCGAAAATGTAAAAATGTAATCAAGCCAGTGGCGTGGGGTTATGGTCTACTGACTGCAGCCTTATCTGCACTGGCTTTATACTATTGGGATGTGGCCTTATTATTATGGTCGGCATCTATCCTGACCTGGTTGCTGAGTATCTACTGGGTTAAAACCTATCCTGATTATGATGGCTGGTACAATGTCAGCTTGCATGGCATCGGGATTGTGCTGGTTTCTGCTGCTGTTACAGCAATCTTCTCGGTTTGGCTAAACTCTCCATGGTGGTTAATGTACCTGTTCCTGCTGGTTTGGGGTGCAGACAGTGGCGCTTACTTTGTTGGACGCAAATTCGGCAAGAAAAAACTCGCACCAAATGTCAGCCCAAACAAGTCGGTAGAAGGTCTATACGGCGGTATTCTTACCTCCATGCTCATCGTGGTTGCCGTCGCTTCACTTTATCTGGATATGACCTGGCCAGAGTTATGTCTGTTCCTGATCCTTTCTGTTATTACCGTATTTAGTTCAGTGCTAGGTGACCTGTTTGAATCCATGATCAAGCGTCGTGCTGGAATCAAGGATTCGGGCCGTATTTTGCCGGGTCATGGTGGTGTACTAGATCGTATTGATTCTTTGCTTGCTGCAGCTCCTATCTTTGCAACAGGCATATATGTTTTAAAACTTATTGGCGTAGATTTATAAATGTCACAAGCTGTTTGTATACTGGGTGCTACAGGTTCAATTGGTCAAAGTACTTTAAAAATTTTGCAGCAACATCCTGAAGCTTACTCGGTTTTCGCTGTGACAGCGCAAAGTCGTATTACTGAGCTGGCAGAAATCTGTCAGCAGTACCGTCCTAAAGTGGCTGTAGTGCCTGCAAATAAGGTCGATGAGCTTTCTCAGTTGCTACAAGTGCAGGGCTTATCAGATATCGAAATTCTTCAGGATGAAGCGGGCTTAATTTCAGTCGCAGAGCATGCTGATGTTGATATTGTGATGGCAGCAATAGTCGGGGCGGCAGGCCTGCTTCCTACATTGGCTGCAGTCAAAGCGGGTAAGCGTGTCCTGTTGGCCAATAAAGAAGCCTTGGTCATGTCCGGCGACATCATGATGCAAGCCGCGCGAGATTATGGTGCATTATTATTGCCTGTCGACTCTGAACATAATGCAATTTTCCAGTGCCTGCCTCAAAACTACTTTGATGCCGAACGTAATGGTCAACCTAAGCTCGGTGTTCATCAGATTTTACTGACTGCTTCTGGCGGTCCATTCCTGAACCATTCGCTTGAACAATTGCATGATGTGACACCTGCTCAAGCCTGCAAACATCCTAACTGGTCAATGGGGCAAAAGATTTCCGTAGATTCCGCTACTTTAATGAATAAGGGACTGGAACTTATCGAAGCGTGTCATTTGTTTGCAGTTCAAGAACAATTTGTTACAGTTGTTGTGCATCCACAGAGTATTATTCATTCCATGGTGCAATATGTGGACGGGTCAACATTGGCACAAATGGGCAACCCGGATATGGGCACGCCAATTGCACATGCTTTGGCATGGCCACAACGGATCAGTACCCATATCCCGGCTCTGGATTTGTTTAAGCATTCACAACTGAATTTCCAGGAACCGGATGTGGTTCGTTTTCCGGCACTGAAATTAGCGCGTCAAGCCATGAAGAGTGGTGGAATTGCGCCTACAATTTTGAATGCGGCCAATGAAATTGCAGTTGCTGCATTTTTAAATCAGCAAATCAGATTTACCCAAATTCCTCAGGTGGTTGAAACTGTCCTGAACCAGATGGACAATCAACCAGCACACGATCTGGATACTATCCTGCATGCAGATCACACAGCACGAGGTTTATCACAGCAATATGTTGTGAATAAAGGAAGTTAAGACATGAACGCCTTGTTTATTATTGCAGCCGCAATCCTATTACTCGGTCCCTTAATTGCGATTCACGAGTTTGGTCACTACATTGTGGCACGTAAACTGGGCGTTAAAGTACTGGTCTATTCCATTGGTTTTGGACCAACCCTTCTAAAGTGGACTTCCAAAAAATCCGGTATCCAATATCAGCTTTCAGCTTTGCCTTTGGGTGGTTATGTCAAAATGCTGGACGAGCGTGAAGGCAGTGTGGCAGAAGAAGACTTGCCTAAAGCCTTTAACCGTCAGCATCCCTGGAAACGTATTGCCATCGTTGCTGCGGGTCCTCTCATTAACCTGCTTTTAGCTGTTGTCCTGTTTTGGGTACTTTTTTTACCTGCACAGGAACAGCTGAATACTCGTGTAGGTAAGGTCTTACCAAACACACCTGCAGCCGCGGTACAGATGCAGCCGGGCGACAAGATTGTCACTGTAGATGGTACACAAGTCGAAACTTGGGAAAAACTGAGTTATGCCTTGGTGGATCGTGTGGGTGAAACTGGTGTGGTTTCGATTCAGGCAGATCGTGCGGGTGAAAACAAGATATTCCAGTTACCAATTCAAGACTTTCTTAAAGATCAAAGTCAGTCACCTCTTGATACACTAGGTTTCTTGCCATATCGTCCGGAAATTCCGGCTGTGGTGAGCAAACTGAGTGAAGATGGTGCAGCCATTCGTCAGGGTCTTAAAGAAGGTGACAAGATTCTGGCGATTGATGGTGTACAGATGAAAGACTGGTTCGATGTGGTACAAGTGGTACAGGCATCACCAGAAAAATTACTTAAGATAGATGTATTACGTGGTAATCAGGTCGTGCATCTTCAGGTCATGCCGCAAGGCAAACGTGACAATATGGGGAATGTAACCGGTATGCTCGGAGTTCAAAGCGATCCGGGCAAGGTGACAATTCCTGCTGAATATAAACAGACTATTCACTATACGCCTGTTGAGGCGATGGTGATGGCCTTTGACAAGACAGCACATCTGTCTTCAATGATTCTGAACTCGATCGTCAAAATGGTACGTGGTCTGATTGGTCTGGATAATCTTTCTGGCCCGATTACCATTGCCAAAGTGGCGGGACAAAGCGCGGAAATGGGTTGGGAAACTTTTATTTCCTTTATGGCGCTAATGAGTGTAAGTTTAGGGATATTAAACTTATTGCCAATCCCAATGCTTGATGGCGGACATCTGGTTTATTATTTTATCGAATTAATTCGTGGTAAACCTGTTTCTGAACAAATACAATTGGTTGGATTAAAAATTGGTATGGTACTGCTCGGCAGTATGATGCTTTTGGCATTATTTAATGACTTTATGCGTTTATAATAACGTAAATGGAATAATTAACAGCGGAAAAGACTGGCATGCAGCACACACATTTATTTATGCCTTTGGCACTCGTTAGTGCAATGGCAGTAGCACAACAAGTATATGCGGCAGAAGACTTCATTGTACAAGATATAAAATTTGATGGATTGGTGCGTTTAACTCCTGAAAATGTGTACGGCTTGGTGCCAATCAACAGTGGTGACCGGGTGAATGATCCGATTATTGCCAATGCGATTCGTAGCCTGTATGCATCTGGGCTATTTGATGACATTAAAGCCATTCAGCAGGGCAATACCTTGGTATTCCAGGTCGTAGAACGTCCGGTAATTTCGAAAATTGAGCTGAAAGGCAATAAGCTGATTCCAAAGGAAGCACTGGAAGAAGGCCTGAAAAAAATGGGTCTGGCTGAAGGTGAGGTACTGAAGAAATCTGCACTGCAAACAGTCGAAACCGAGCTGGAACAGCAATATATGCAGCAAGGTCGTTATGATGCCGATATTACGGTAACAACGACACCGCGACCAAATAACCGCGTTGAAGTGCTGATTGATTTTGTTGAAGGTAAAGCCGCTAAAGTTTTTGATATCAATATTATCGGCAATACTGTCTTTAAAGAATCAGATATCAAGCAGGCTTTCGCTGTTAAAGAAAGTGGCTGGAGCTCGGTCATTTCACGTAATGACCGTTATGCACGTGAAAAAATGGCTGCGAGCCTGGAAGCTTTACGTGCGATGTATCTGAACCGTGGTTACATCAACTTCAATATTACCAATTCAAGTCTGAACCTGAGTGAAGATAAAAAGAATGTCTTTATTGAAGTTTCAGTCAATGAAGGCGAACAGTTTAAGTTTGGACAAACCAAATTCTTGGGCGATGCGCTTTATAAACCTGAAGAGTTACAAGCTTTGCAGTTGTATAAAGAAGGCGACACTTACTCTCAGGAACGAGTGAATGCGGTCAAACAGCTATTGCTACGTAAATATGGTAATGCTGGTTATTACTATGCTGAAGTAAATGTTGTACCTCAAATCAATAACGAAACTAAACAGGTTGACCTGAACTACTATATTAATCCGGGTCAACAAGTCACTGTGCGTCGGATCAACTTCACAGGTAATTCTAAAACTGCCGATGAAGTATTGCGTCGTGAAATGCGCCAGATGGAAAGTGCGCTGGCAAGCAATGAGAAGATTGACCTGTCTAAAGTACGTTTAGAGCGTACTGGTTTCTTTAAAACAGTTGATATCAAACCTGTTCGTATTCCTGGATCACCAGATCAAATTGATTTGAATGTGGCAGTTGAAGAACAGCATTCAGGTACAAGTACTCTAGCTGTTGGTTTCTCTCAAAGTGGTGGTGTAACGTTCCAGGCTGGATTAAGTCAGACTAACTTCCTAGGTACAGGGAACAGCGTTTCGATTGATTTGTCACGTTCTGAAACTCAAGATTATTATAACTTGAGTGTAATGGACCCGTACTTCACGATTGATGGTGTACGTCGCGGTTATAATCTTTACTACCGTAAAACAAAGCTAGATGATAATTACAACGTAAATAATTATGTTACAGACAGTTTTGGTGGTGGTATTAATTTTGGTTATCCAATTGATGAGAATCAGAGTGTAAGCTTAGGTTTAAATATCGATAATACTGAGGTAACTACGGGTAATGGTGTTTCTACTTATGTTCGTGATTACTTATTAGCAAATGATGGTAAAACAATAGGCCAAAGTCCTTATTGTATTGATGATGCTAACCCTTGTGCTACAGAACCAAAAGCAGATCGTTTCCAAGGTGAATTTTTAACCTATAACCTAAACTTAGGATGGTCTTATAATACTTTAAACCGTCCAATGTTCCCGACGACAGGTATGTCACATCGTGTCAATGCAGAAATTGCCTTGCCAGGTAGCGATGTGGAGTATCAAAAACTGACTTATGATGCGCAGGCTTTCTTCCCGTTAGGCAAAGATTTTGTTCTACGTGGTTATGGCCGTTTAGGCTATGGTAATGACCTACCTTTCTATAAGAACTTCTATGCCGGTGGTTATGGTTCTGTGCGTGGTTATGAAAATAGTACTTTAGGTCCAAAGTATGACAGTGTATATGCTGAAAATTCAGGCTTGAGTAATTTTGATCCAGAAGAAGTGGGCGGTAATGCCTTGGTTCAGTTTGGTACTGAATTAGTTCTCCCTGTTCCATTTAAGGGGGATTGGGCGCGTCAGGTTCGTCCAGTTCTTTTTGCTGAAGGTGCTCAAGTATTTGATACAAAATGTGATGTTTCACAATCTGCTGAGCTGCGCCAATATTGTAAGGATAACTTTGATTTCGATGCAGGCAATATGCGTTATAGCGTAGGTGCTGGTTTCACCTGGATTACCATGATTGGTCCATTATCACTGAGCTATGCATACCCGTTGAATGATAAAGACGGTGATGAAACTCAAAATGTTCAGTTTGAAATTGGACGTACTTTCTAAGAAAACTTTGATCTTAAATACAAATTTTGCTCATGAAGCCATCAGGTTTTGTGAGCAAAATTTTTTGAATGGGTAAAAACATGAAAAAAATGATGATGGCAATGGGTATTGCTTTAGCGGGTTTAACTTCATTGTCACATGCCGATGATTACGGAATCGTTGATCTAGAAAAAGTAGTACAAAACAGTATCTATTTAAAGCAGCAAAATGCCACTCTGGAAAATGACATTAAGCCGCAAACCGCACAGATTGCACAGTTTCAAAAAGACCTTGCTGCAATCAAGCAAAAAGGTCAGGCTGCAAAAACACCAGCAGAACGTGAAAAAATAGCCAAAGAATTTGAAGGCAAAGCGACTCAACTGGCAGGGGTGCAGCAACAGGTACAGGCAACCGTGCAAACGCGTATGCAAAGTGTAAATAAAGCTTTTGAAGGAAATCTGAAGCGTGCTGCTGAACAATTACGCCAAGAAAACAAGCTAGATGTGGTTTTAAATAAAAATTCCGTACTTGCTTATGACGCGAAGTATGATTTAACTGATAAAATGATTCAAAAGGTTAATGCAATTAAATAATCGATGAATCATCAAAAACTTCAGTTAGCTGACCTCGCTCGTCTTGTCCAAGGTGAGTATGTAGGTCAGGCAGATTTATGTTTGAGAGGTTTGGCAAGTCTTGAAAATGCAACCTCTCATGACCTTGCATTTGTCAATGCAGATAAATATCTGGAACAGGCAGCTCAGAGTAAGGCGGGCGCTTTAATTGTGACTGCTGAATTAAAAGAGCAGCTAACTTCCCAGCAGAACTTCATTGTCGTAGCCAATCCTTATCTGGCTTTTGCAATTCTGACTCACGTTTTTGAGAAAAAACATACGATTCAGGGAATTGAAAGTACCGCACAAATTCATCCATCTGCCATCATTGCTGACAGTGCCTATATTGGCCACTATGCCGTTATTGGTGAGAATTGTGTGGTGGGTGAAAATACGATTATCCAGTCACACGTTCAGATCGACGACCAGGTTGAAATTGGCCGTGACTGTTTTATTGATGCACATGTGACTTTAACAGGTGCTACAAAAATCGGTAATCGTGTTCGGATCCATGCCAATACCGTAATTGGTAGTGAAGGTTTTGGTTTTGCACCTTATCAAGGGAAATGGCATCGAATTGCCCAGTTGGGTTCAGTCCGTATTGCAGATGATGTCCGGATCGGCTCAAACTGTAGTATTGACCGAGGTGCACTGGATGACACAATTCTGGAACAAGGTGTCATTATTGATAATCTTGTGCAAATCGCCCATAACGTCAAGATTGGTGAAAATACTGCGATTGCAGCCAAATGCGGGATTGCCGGTAGTACCACGATTGGCAAAAACTGTATTCTCGCTGGGGCTTGTGGGGTAGCAGGACACCTACATATCACCGATAATGTGACCTTGACAGGAATGTCAATGGTGACAAATAACATTACTGAAGAAGGCACTTATTCTTCAGGCATGGGATTGTTGCCAAATCAGCAATGGAAACGCACAGTGGTTCGCTTAAGACAATTAGCAGATGTGCCATTGACCCAGTTGGTGAAACGATTGGATCATATGCAATCTCAAATTGAGTCCATTGAATCAACATTTAAGTTGCGTAAATAATTATGATGACAGAGTCGAATTTGCCTACATTCACGAAGCCTGAATTGCCAATGAATATTCAAAAGATTCGTGAATATTTACCCCATCGCTATCCATTTCTGCTGGTAGATCGCGTCGTCGATATTACTGAAAATGGTATTGTTGGTTATAAAAACGTCTCAATTAATGAAGAGTTTCTGCAAGGCCATTTTCCGAACTATCCAATCATGCCAGGCGTATTGATTGTAGAGGCATTAGCACAGATCTCAGGTATCCTTGGTTTTGTCATGAATAATGAAACTCCAAAAGAAGGTTCATTATTCCTTTTTGCTGGCGCTGAAAAGGTTCGATTTAAAAAACAAGTGGTTGCTGGTGACCAATTAGTACTTAAATCTGAATTAGTGATGCAAAAACGTGGCATTTATAAATATAATTGCATTGCCACAGTAGATGGCATTGTCGCAACAACCGCGGAAATTATGGTTTCCCATCTGAAAGTCGAGCAGGCATGAGCAATAATCCCCTAATTCATCCAACTGCCATCATTGACGCATCTGCAGTAATTGCTGCAGATGTACAGATTGGCCCTTACTGTATTATTGGGCCAAATGTCACGATTGGTGCTGGTACCAAACTGCATTCACATGTCGTGGTAGGTGGTTTCACACGTATTGGTGAACATAATGAAATTTTTCAGTTCGCCAGTGTTGGTGAAGTCTGCCAGGATCTGAAATATGCAGGTGAGGAAACCTGGCTGGAAATTGGTGATTATAACAAGATCCGTGAACACTGCAGTCTGCACCGCGGTACGGTGCAGGACAAAGGTATTACCAAGATTGGCAGTCATAACCTGTTAATGGTAAATACCCATATTGCACATGACTGTATGGTTGGTGATCATAATATTTTCGCAAATAATGTCGGTGTGGCGGGTCACGTACACGTAGGCGATTATGTCGTGATTGGTGGTAACTCAGGTATTCACCAGTTCTGTAAAATTGACTCTTACAGCATGATTGGTGGTGCTTCACTGATTCTGAAAGATGTTCCTGCCTATGTGATGGTATCGGGTAACCCGGCCCATGCATTTGCCATGAATGTTGAAGGCATGCGTCGTAAAGGCTGGTCGAAAGACGTGATTAATGGTTTACGTGAATCCTTTAAGCTGATTTACAAATCTGGCTTAACGACTCAGGAAGCCATCGAGAAAATCCGTAACGAGATTCTTCCAGAAGTTTCTGAAGCACAACGTCTGATTGATTCACTCGAACAATCAAAGCGTGGCATTGTGCGCTAAGCTAAAGAAATGAAAGTAGAATTAAAAAAAGACACCTTCGTGGTGTCTTTTTTTATGGGACTTTTTATTTACTTCAAAAATTTAACTTCTTCAGCTTTCGGATAGTTCTTGAGTAGTTTCGCTTTATATTGCGAAGCAAGAGTAGTGTTCTTTTCTACATCCTTACTAATATTATAAAGCTGATAAAGGGCAGTAGAGGCTTTTGCAGAATTTGGATAGCGGTCAACCACAATCAGATAATTCTTCTTTGCTTCATTAAAATTCGGTGGGTCAATCGACAGGTTAAATTCGGCTAACCAGAAGTGAGCATTGCTGATATAGACGCTATTCGGATTATTCTTGATGAAATTTTGCATGGGCGCAATGGCTTTAGCTGCACCACCATTTTTATAGGCATCTAGTGCAATGGTATAAGCCGCTTTTTCCTGCTCACTCGGCTGTTGCGTTGTAGATGCCTGATTGGTCGCTACTGGAGCATTAGAGCTTACACTGGGAGAAATATCCTGTTGGTTATCCTCCGCGGGAGTATCTTCAGCAGGTTCAATTTTTTGCTGCAATAGTTCCAGACGTTGATCTAGATCGGCATAGCGGTTGGTTAATTCGCTCTTTAATCTCTCGATCTCATTTTCTTGTTCTTCGATTTTTCCACGTAAACTGCGTAGATCATTTTCAAGCTGCTGGTTTTTTTGCATAAGCTGCCAGCTGGTATTGGTCTGAGGTGCATCTGCGCCTGTCGCAATGGCAGATTGAGTGCTGATATTATTTGATTGAGCACCTTGGCTGAGTCCACGTGATTCGATAGGAATCGCAGCAAAAAGAGAGGTTGTACAGAGTGCAGTGAGGGCACACAATACCTGTTTCTTAAACATCATATAAGTTCCATGATTCTTGGCGAGATTATGTATCCGCAGCTCATTTATTCTAAAAGAGATAACCCGTTTATAGCTTCACATTTAAAACGGCATTTTTAGAAATTGCAACAAGGTTTTACAAAGATCATGTGAATTTCGATATTCATGAATTAATTGTGAAGAATATTAAAAAATCAGCATCTTGGGGCATATTGTTTTTAAAATAATCAAACGGATAGCTTATGCCGAAAATTTGAAATACAGCCCTTGCAACTTCAATAAAAATCTCTATACTCTGTTCCTGTAATGGTAGCCCTGCCGGTTACTTCGCAATTGTACTCTATGAACCCCGCCAGGACCGGAAGGTAGCAACGGTAGTAGATCTATGATGTGCCGGAGTTTTGCTGGTAGGGTTGCCACCAGATTTATAATTATAAAATTTCTCTATATTATTTTTTTATTTTTCAATCTTAATTTCTATTGTTTTCTATTCCTTTTAATCTTTACTTTCAATCTTCTATTCACAGCTGCTTTCGTGGATGCCATATTGTTTGGAATATTGAAATTCAATCTTTTGAATAGACTATCTTAATTTGAGCTTTTGAAAGCTTTTTGTTGTTCGGGATTAATTGTAAATTAAGGGAAACTATTTAAGTTAAGCAGGATGGCAAAGAGGAAAATAAAAAAATAGCCTAAGCATATTTTTCACAAATACAAAAGAATTAATCTTCGGCTTTGCGGCTAATCGCTTTCATGATCGCATCCATTTCAAAACCACGATACATTAGAAAACGGATCTGTTTGGCTTTAAGTTTTGGGTCTTTCGTCACTTCTGGACCATATTTTCTAAGCTTCAGTTCATAAGCCTGTTGTACCCAGTCCGTTTCTTTTAGTTCTTCACTGATCAGGGCAGTATCAATTTTTTTGCTTTTCAGCTTCATTTTAATCTGATTGGGACCTTTGCCTTTACGCTTTTGGCTCGATAACATGATTTCAGCGACACGTTGATCACTTTGATAGTTTTCTCTAGATAGCTCTTCAACCAAAGTGACCACTTCATTTCGATCTTCTGCATAAAGCGCCAGTTTCTCAATGAGTTCAGCTTTGGAGTATTCTTTGCGAGTTAGTACAGCAAAGGCATAAGAACGCAAACGGGTGCCGGTTAGACCGGGTTTCTTCTGCTCTTTATCGGAGTTACCAAATAAGCTGTCTTCCGGATCAAATTCTGGCAAAGTCTGTGACTCAACAGGTGCAGGAGTGACTGAATCTTCAGCATCACCAAACTGCTGTTTAATCGCGTCATAGTCCAAAAGTTTGCTGAATTTTGCGTCTGACATATTGATCTCGATAAAAATATCTATTCCATAATAACAAAAACGCCCCGTAGGGCGCTCTGCTATGACGTTCAAGGATTATGCATCCAGAAAGTCTGCTGGTTCTTCTTCGTCTTTATCTTCGACTACTTTGCCTGTAGTAAGCAGTTGCTCACGGATCAGTTTTTCAATAGTATCCGCCAGCTCTTTGTGTTCTTCCAGATAACGGATGGTATTGTTCTTACCTTGGCCAATCTTGTCGCCTTGATATGAATACCATGCACCCGCTTTCTGAACAATTTCTTGCTGTACTGCAAGGTCAATCAGTTCACCAAGATGGTTAACACCTTTACCATACAGAATCTGGAACAGAGCTTCTCTGAATGGAGGCGCCATTTTATTTTTCACAACTTTGACTTTGGTTTCAGAACCTACAATCTCGTCGCCTTCTTTCACCTGACCGATACGGCGGATATCCAGACGTACAGAAGCATAGAATTTTAGTGCATTACCACCAGTAGTTGTTTCCGGGCTACCGAACATTACACCAATCTTCATACGGATCTGGTTAATGAAAATCACCATACAGTTTGAACGCTTGGCATTACCGGTAATTTTACGCAGTGCCTGGCTCATCAAACGTGCTTGCAGACCCATATGTGAGTCACCCATTTCGCCTTCAATCTCGGCACGAGGCGTCAATGCAGCAACAGAGTCGACTACGATCAGGTCAATCGCACCAGAACGTACCAGCATGTCAGCGATTTCAAGTGCCTGTTCACCGTTATCTGGCTGAGAAACCAACAGGTTATCAATATCTACACCGAGTTTACGGGCATATTGAGGATCAAGCGCGTGCTCGGCATCGATGAATGCACATGTACCGCCAGCTTTTTGACATTCAGCAATCGCTTGCAATGTCATTGTGGTCTTACCTGAGGATTCAGGACCATAAATCTCGATAATACGGCCTTTCGGTAAACCACCAATACCGAGTGCAATATCAAGCGTTAAAGAACCTGTAGATACAGCTTCAACTGCTTGCACGGTATTGTCACCAAGACGCATCACTGTGTTTTTACCAAACTGTTTTTCAATCTGGCTTAAGGCAGCGTTGAGCGCCTTGTTTTTATTCTCATCCATCTTACAACCTCAATACGATGTCACAAACTTAGTACTCAAGTGGATGTCTTACATTAGAGCTTCGTTCCACAGGAATATAGTGACAGAAATTTCCCTTGTGTTCTATAAAATCCAGCAGTGTTACGACACATGCTGACGCTTGAATTTAATCATCATTATATGACCAATGTTGATCAAAGTTCTGACTATTTTCATTCTTGAATCGACTGATGTCTCGACGATCTTTTTTGCTTGGTCGATGATCGGGACGCGCTAGATTATGCAACTTTCTTTGCGATGCAATCAATTCCCGGCGAGCGATACTGACTTCAGTTTCTTCATACAGTTTCTGTGCCACAGGTGCAGGACCACGAACATCAGAAAGTTCTTTTACAACTACGGTTTTTTTCTCGATACCTTGCTGAATCGTCAACTCCATACCCACACGGACTTCGCGAGATACTTTTACACGCTCACCATTATGATGGACTTTACCGCCCTCAATAGCATTCTTGGCAATGGAACGGGTTTTAAAAAAACGTGCTGCCCACAGCCATTTATCTATACGCATGCCTACCGCATCTTCGGGTAAAGACGATTTACGCATATTGCTTGTTTACCTCAGACTGATTTAAATGAGTGATTAACTCTGTTAATTGGTGCAGCATCGGGTAATTACAAGTCTGGCGCGCAACTTTACTGGAAGATGGTTGCTGGATGCAGAACAGGTTCTGGATGCCATAAGCCTTGGCGCCATTCAGGACTTTTTCGGTATCATCAATAAAATAGACCTGCTCAGGATCAAAGGGGTGCAAAGCATTCAGACCTTGCCAGAATTCTACAAATTCCTTGGCATGTCCAATGCTTTCCGAGCTGACAATGACATTGAAATAATCTTTGAGATTCAGATGATCCAGTTTGAAGGCGAGTCCTGCACAGTCGGCATTGGTGGCAAGCCAGATCGGATAGCCATTATTTTTAAGATAATCGAGTAATTCCAGGCAATAAGGGCGTAAGCTAACTTTATCTTTATGCTCAATTTGCATGGCCAGAACATCGACTTCGACTTTAGCCGTCCAGAAGCGAGAAGAGTACCAGTTTAGGGTATGATTATGTTGCTGATAGAATGCATAAAGCGTTTCGCGGCTCTGTTCCAGACTACAGCCATGTGTTTCAGCATAACGGACCGGTAATAACTCGTTCCAGATGAAATCATCGTAGGCAAGATCAAGTAAAGTTCCGTCCATATCAAAAATTATAGTCGGCTTTTGCATTCAAGATTCTCCAAAGTTTTTCAAAGTTCAACAAAGCATATAGAAAAGCTTTAGATTCAATATAATTACTCAATTTTCGCGTTTATTAACGACAATCAAATAATTTCAAAGTTCAACAAAGTCATTTACCTTTCAAGAAAAATTGTGTACACATCTGTGTACATAATTCTGCTCTGTTTGATTATGTACAAAGTATAAGGCATTTGGACTGGAAAAAATTAAATGGCTTTAAGTGATAGTTGGCTCAAATCCAACAATGGGAAACCGCGTGAAAAAGTTGAAGTGGTGACGGATCGGGATGCATTGTCTGTCCGGATTTCGCCAAAGGGGAAGATCGTTTTCCAATACCGGTATCGTTTTAACGGCAAGGCAAAACGGCTGGACATTGGCACGTATCCCATGATGGGGCTAAAAGAAGCCAGATTACTGGTGCATAAATACAAGACTGAGCTTGACCAGGGCAAGGACCCGATGCAGCTAAAATTAAAAGGGGAGTCAGACTATTTAAAACAGCCGACTGTCAAAGAGATCTGTGAACTCTGGTTTAATACCATCGCCGTCCATAAAATTTCAAGCAAGGATGATTCACGTGCTTTCGAGATTCATGTCTACCCGCGTATAGGCCGGCGGATCTGTGATGATGTTTCATTGCAGGAATGGTCAGAGCTGTTATTTGAAATCGCAGCCAATGCCAGAACTGTATCCGTAAAGGTGCTTGGTAATCTCAGAATGATCATGCGCTGGGGATGCATTCACGGAAAATTAAAGTATCAACCGATTCAGCACCTAAGAGCTGCTGATCTGAACGTGAAAAAGGTAAAGCGGTCACGCTATCTTTCCGAACAGGAAATCTTCTGGGTAGTGCATGCTGCACTCAGATCCAATGCAATATCTGCCAAAAATAAAGCCATCATCATCATGCTGTTATTTTTCGGCTGTCGTGTGTCGGAACTAAGGCTGGCCAAGAAATCTGATTTCGACTTTCAGGAAATGATCTGGTACATCCCACCGGAGAATCACAAGATGGGGGCTCGTACGCACAAGCCGATTATCCGGCCTGTCATTCCGCAGATTGTGCCATTCCTTAAATATGTATTTTCACTATCACCAGATAGCTGTGAATACGCTTTCCCGAACTTGAAAGCCAAGGCTTATACCAAACTTGAAAAGAGCTTTCAGACAACCATACCGCC
Source organism: Acinetobacter sp. YH12043 (assembly GCF_013419915.1). Lineage (NCBI taxonomy): Bacteria > Pseudomonadati > Pseudomonadota > Gammaproteobacteria > Moraxellales > Moraxellaceae > Acinetobacter > Acinetobacter sp. YH12043. The sequence continues at coordinate 31,875 of NZ_VOZD01000019.1, read as the reverse complement.
GTTTGTGAATGACAATGTGCGCAAGCGTTTTGGTGTGGAAATGCAGCACTGGACCATGCATGATTTACGTAGAACGATGAGGACGCATATTTCTGAACTGGCTCCACCGCATATCTGTGAAATTATGCTAGGGCATGGATTGCCGGCTATATGGGGAACGTATGATTTACATGAATACTTAGGGGAACAGGCGCAGGCTTATGAAAAGTGGTTCCATAAACTCTGCGCCATACTGAACAATCATGAGCGTTTTGATATTAAAGGCTGTATTTCTAGTGATTCAAGCAATCCTTTGCTTCTTTCCCAGGCATCTACAGCCTTAATACCGTAGCGACTGCTAGAACGACCATGTGCTTTGATCAACGGTTCAGGGAAATCCTGTTTATTACGCCAGTTGATCAAAGTGCCTTTGGTTATCCCGTAACGCTTCAACAGGTCAGGCGTTGAGATATATAAAGTCATCAATTCACCTCCTTCGTAACCTTCAAATATTCTGCTTTTGCATCAGCCCAGTTTTGTGCATCGTACGGGCTTAAACCTTGTTCTTTACACCAGTTGGTACACCAGAGGAATTGAGCATCATCAAAGTTCATTGGCTGGCTCCTGTGGCGCATCGGGTAATGGCATCCAATGCGTTATATCAGCTTCGTCAAATTCATCCAAAGCCATTACATCGTAGAAATTGAATATATTGCTCCGCGTTTGCGACATACCAAGCACCAAGATATTTTCGGGTGGTAGTTCATTCTTAACACTGATCCATTCCGGCACCGCCTGGGCTTTGGCTGGAACAACAAGAAAACCAGCTTCATTAATTGCCTTCAAAACTGCTTCTGCTTGCTCATCACCCCATTCATGGGAGTTGCGCAAAATTGCGGTTTTTACGACTTCTTTAATATCCATCACGCCAATTCCTCTAAAAATTCTTTGCCATGTTCCAGATACTGAGTAAGGAACGATTTAAATACTTGCTGACAGGGCTTGTTCATTTGCAAGCCGATAATCTCAACTTGTTTGTGTTTCGGCTTCCAGGCGGTCATGTGGTCGCCACGATTCACACCACGATAGCCATTTCTAACCAACCAGTTTTTAAATGGTGTACGAAGGGTAAAAGGGATATTTTTCATTTAACCACCAGTCACCAGAGCTACTATTACTAGGATGCCAATCACGCCTAGCACCGTTAATCCAATAATTAATTCTTTCAATCCCATATCATCATCCTTATGGACCACACCTTTCAGTGTGGCCATATACTGTTTAGTTGCCTGGGAACATATCCATCTGATCTTCGATCAATTTCTTTTTTTGCTGGTAGGCTTGCAGTAATTCCTGTTGATGCTCACTGGTCAAGTTCGGCTTGGCTGCATTCATTTGCTGGGCGACTTGTCGAAGATCTTCACCGTTCTTGGCATCAGAGATCAGTAGGATAAGACCGCTTTTAACTGAGCCACTTTTGAGAGGATCTACAGTTGGGGCTTGTTGTTCAAACTTGCCGCGTACTTGCTCAATGTTAGCTTGCAGGTACTGGAAGTCAGCTTGAATCAGACCATTTGCATTTTCGATTTCTTCCTCAATGTCCAGCACATCAGCCAGTGACTTAGCTAAGTTCAGTCGTTTGGCAAACTCTTTTTTAAGATCGGCAGAGCTTGGCTGTTTCTTCTGCTCAACCATAGCTTCGGCTTCTGCTTGAAGGCGCTTCAATTCATCTACGCTTAACGCCCCATCTCCGACATCATTTGATGTTTGATTTTGGACATTTTCAGCTTGTTGAGCCGGCGGAATATCTTCTACTGGTGCGTCTTCCACGGCTTTAGGTTGACGTGAGCGCTTTGGCTTTTCTTCTGCAGGTACTTCTTCGACAACCTTAGGCTGGAACTTTTGAGCCTGAGCATTCACCAGTTTTGTGAGTTCTTTGCGTGCCGAGTCATCTGTAATATCGAATACTTTTTCTTCTAAAGCATTCAGTTCGGCAGGTGATTTAACGGCAAGGATGTCGCGTTTTAATTGAGATGTATCAGCCTTAACTACCAGTTCCTGATCCGGTGTAACGTCAATGATCTGGTCTTGTTCTTCTTCAGCAGAACGTAGACCCATCAATAACTCTGGTGCATAGACACGGCCAAAGAATGAAGCAGCACGATAGCGCAGCATCTGCTCAGGCATGGTTTGCCATTTAGAGCCGTTCTTCTGGTACCAGCCTTCCTTCACTGCCATTTCAATTGTGATTTTTGACGAGTTCAGACGTTCACCAGTTTCGCGCTCAATCGCCCATGCAGTACATGCAAAGTTCTGGATCTTGATTTTTTTGGTCACTGTCTGTTTTTGGCGGTTAGACCAGACAGTTTCCTGATACTCGACTTCTTTCTCGCCTAGATCTTCCAGATCAAAACGCAGGGCAGAGAAGCGACCACAGCTATTGATAGATGCCATGATGAACTGTGATGACCAAGATGGACGACCTTCAATCAGGTAAAGGTTTTGCATGATCATTAACGGATCTGCACCCATACGGTTAGCCATGTTCAATGCAATGATGCAGTTTGATAGACCGTTCGGGTTTTCTTCATCGCGGTACATCCATTGACCACTTTGATCTTTACCCGCTTTAACCTTGATCACAGAGCGATACTGTTCCGGTACCAGGGTAGAGCTAGATAGCATTTTGGCCACACGTTGTGACAGTTCAAAAGCTTCAAGGTTTAAAAGGCCAACAGAGTTTGATTGTGGAGCAGCAGTAATTTGAGTTTGAGCATTCATGATAAATATTCCTAAAATTAAATTATTTAAAGTTGTTTTCTAAAGCTTGTTTGGTGAGGTACGAAGGCAGGAAGATTTCTTCCAGTTCGAGTGAATAGCCATCCCATTCATTGATCAGCAGGGATTCAGCCAGCAGCTCTTTTGCCTTGTTGTATCGGGTTTCACCGACACTGAGAAATAGCTCGGATGCCTTGTATTGTTTGGCCACAAAAGGCGCATCGTTTTCGCCAACAATAAAAATAAATGCTGGCTTCTCACTGGTTCGGTAGTATTGCTGAAAGCCTTCGCGGTACATGGCAGCCGACAGGTCATAAGCGTAGTTACCGCATGCTTTGGAAAAGGCGGTGAAACGTGCATCATTTGCTGTTTTCACATCAATGATCAGACCATTAGGAAATCTTGAACACGGAGCAATATGCCAGTCAGGACGGATACGCAATTCAAGATCAAAGGCCGGATCTGTGAAAAAGATACTGGCTTCAGCCATGCCGTAATTGTTCTGCATTTCGGCATACATGCTTAGTGATTGAAGATTCTCAACAATACGTTTTGCACCTGCCATCTGCTCAGCAGTTACCAGCGTTTTACCTGCATTATTGGCATCGAAGTTTTCCCACCAGGCAATTTTTCCAAGTGTTTCAGGTGACGGATTCTTTGCCTTGAGCATTGCTTCCGTTGGTCGTCTTGGTGCATCTTCCGGAAGGATTGCAAATTCAGTTTCAAATAGCTCAGGCTCAAGGAATAGCGTGTGAGCCAATGTGCCGAAATCCAGATGCTTTTTAACTTCCCGTTCGTGTTCTTTCACAATGTTGTGTGAATGAAAATGGGCGGCACTACGCAGCATGTCTTTTAACTGGCTTGAACTGAACTCAGGACGTGCGTGATAGTCCTCATTGCTCATTTTCTCAATAAGCTGTGCCGTTGGTAGTTCGATAAAGGCATTCATGATTCCACCTCATTGATCACATCTTCAATTTCAGTTGCGACTTGGGCAATTGCTTCGCCTTCCATCTTTCCTGTGCCAACCATGCAGATGATTGCTCTAAGTTCCAGCTTTCCCCAATCACTATTAGGTTTTGAGTCCCAATAAAGCTTGATTAGACGGTTATCATTTTTGTCTACACCAAACTGTGAATGCGTGTTGAAGCGCTGAGATTTGAGGAACTTTTTAAGCTTTTCCTTATCGCCTTTATAGGCGAAGAAATCAGGTTTAAGTCTCACTTTGCACCTCCAACAGATGTGCTAATGGCTTTCACCTGATGCTCAGATTCTTTGTCTGCCTGGTGGATGAACATTGCGGATAAGCCCACAAGAATTGAAAAGACCACAGACCATGCAGCGACATTAGAAACGATTTCTTTCGCTACAGATTTAGGCTCGGGATGCTGGTACAAACGCTCAGACGTTTGGCGTGATTGGCCGAACTCTGGCAGGTTGCTTTGAATAGGATTTTGTTTCATACTTATCTCGCTATATGCAAGCCCGCTAGATTTCCAGTCCCTGCGGGCTTTTTTGTTTTTACCAGTTGGTGATAACCGCAATAACTTCGCCACAATGAACAACTTTAATTTCGCCATCACACACAATTAGGCTTGTGTGATTGGTGCCAGTTGCTAAGGTTTTAAATTGATTCATGGGCGTTCTCGGTTTATTGGGTACAAGACAAATATTAGGCAATCCTAATAAATAAGTAAATAGGTATTCCTAATATTTTTCAGTTTATTTTTGATAGACGTAAAAAAACCGCCTAGATGGCGGTCATTTGATTAGGTGAATTACTTGATAAAATTACTTTGAATCAACCAAGTGCCATGATTTGGGTCAAATACTGGCTGAAGGGTAGCAATAATAGTTCCTAGCGCCTCAATGTTAAGATGGTTTTTGTTAGAAACTGGCTTTTCACAACGCCAAAGAACTAAGTTACCTAGCCGTATAGATTGGCTGTTCTCATCATTGTATCCATAAACTTTTATTGTTGTGTCTGTGTTTGCCAGCTCAATTGTGTACTGAAAACGTTCGTTAGTGGTCAAAACCACATCTTTAATCAATCCGACGTAGCTTGTATTTAAGTTAAGTGTAGCCGGGTAAATAGTGGATGCAAAATCATAGGCTGCCATATTATCTTTAAAATATAACTTTTGATCTTTCAGTGATTTTTTGTTTTCTTTGGTTTTTCCAAAGATCCACTCTTGGGTTTTTACTAAAACCTGATACCCCCAGGACATTAAGAGTCCTAGAGGAATAAAATAAAAGAACAGATGAAAGAACATGGAATCTCTTTTACCTGGCAGGTAGTAGCTATTGAATAGATCCTCAAAGCTCAGATTCTCTTTAATCATCCATGAGAAAAGTGACAACAATCCCACCCCCAGAACAATTACACCAATCCTTTGAATTGGCGTAGAAGTTCCATAATTCCATAATCTTTTCATTTTGCTCTCTTATTATTTATAACTCCGCTCATGGCGAACCATCACACCAATGATCGATATTTTATGATCTCTTGAAGATAGTGTTGGATAGTCTGGGTTTAATGGAACCAGTTCAAATTCTTCACGTCCATATTCATCATAGCCAATTACCCGGTACTTTTTGAAAGTGGCTTCATAGGATCCATTCTGAGCAATAACAAATGAACCGGGTTGTGGTGCTAAAGATGCATCAATTACAAGTGAATCACCTGGTAAAAATTCAGGTGCCATACTCATTCCTTCAACCGTCAAACCAAATACATCAGAAGGTTTTGCACTTTGATAAGTCGTATAGGTTTTATCTTTAGGATTGATTCCATCATATCCAACAGTCCCAAACAAGCCAGCTTGAACATAATCTAAAACAGGAATTTCCATAACTGGTGAAGTATTAAAACTTACGTTACTGAACTCACTTTTTGTTTCTTCATCTGTAGGTTTACCGATACCAGTAGCTAACCATTTTGAATTTACCTTTAGGAATTGGGCTGCTCGAATCAGGTTCGGGCCTTCCATATTTTTCGATTTACCAGAAAGCCAATCACTAACAGATGGTGGCTTTACCCCAACGGCGCGTGCAAGTTCGACCCCCTTAATTTTCTTAGGCGGTAAAACTTCCATGGCATATTTAAGACGTTCAGCAAGTGTTTTCATTAGGAAATCCTAACACGAAATAAATTAGGTATTCCTATTGAATAAAAATAAGGAATGCCTAATAATTGGATGGTTATTTAGGAGAACAACATGAATGATGCACAGCTTATAGAAGCTCTTGGTGGACCAGCTGCCGTTGCTCGATTACTTGGGATCAGAGTTCCATCAGTGAGCGGATGGAAGAAAATCCCCACTGAAAGAAAAATCCGACTTGCTGTTATTGCTGAAGATCGTGGCCTTTCGACAAGAAAAGAACTTTTTCCAGACACCTATCAAGATATTTGGATTGAGCTGCGCGATAAGGCTGTGTGAGGTAGAAAGCATGTCTGAAAAATTAACTGAAAGCATCACATTCAAATGCACGTATGAAGAAAAGCGCGAATTTGAAGCAATCGCTAAAGCTGAAAAATCTGATGTCTCTAAATTAAGTCGTGTTTGCATGAAAGAGAAAATCTCTACTGTTCGGGAATATCTAAATTCTCTCAGCTCTTTCATGTGTCTTACCACAGATACAGTAGATACGCCTTTTGAGCTGACTCATGAACCAAGAATGATTGATGTAACACCAAAACACACAGGCACAAAAAATGCCCATCTGCGCGAACAGATGAGCATCTTTGCCGTTCACTCAGACAAGTAAACGAAGGTAGTAAACCATGATCAATTTAACACGTATCGGGGAGGTTGTGAAGAAATGAATGCTGCTCAAATAATTCAGTTTCAAAAGCCTTCACAACCAGCACAAGGGGCTGGAAAGAACATGTATAGCGATAAGTTCGATCAGGGCTATGTTATGTCTAGTCGCTTGTATCGAAAAGAAGTGTGGCCATTCATTAGTGATGCTGCACGTAACGTCTATGCGGAGCTGGAAAACCGCATTAACGGACATAACAAGGAGTCTGATTTTGTTAGCTACTCACAGCTACAGGGTGGAGATCTTCCAGGGTCACGTAAGTTAAGCCGTGAAACTGTCAGAAATGGCATAGATGAACTATTAAAACTCAAGGTTGTTTCAATTGCTGGCACTGGTTCAAGAGGTGTGAAAAAGTACGTTTTAAATGAGATTTCACTAAAGAATCAGTTTGCTAACCAAACCAGTTCGACTACCGAACCAGTTCGGAAAGTGAACCAAACCAGTTCGACTACCGAACCAGTAACTAGTTCGGAAACCGAACACACAATAGATACTCCAATAGAATCTTTAGAAAATAATAATTATAAAGCGCCGTCCGATTTTGTTGCTCAGGATCGTGGTGCTTTGAATTTTATTGATTACCACTCTGAAGATCCAAAGCTGTACACGCTGAAAGATCTATTCGGCACATACCCAGTCAAAACCGATTTCATGGCTCAAGCAGCTGTGAGTTTTCCAAAACTGTCTGAAGGCATCATTTCTGAAGAACTTAAAAAATTGGCTCAGTGGTCAGTTGGCCAACCTGCACGTCGTTCTCAGAAGTGGATAACTACCTGGTTGAACTGGCTAAGCAATTACCAGCCAGCAAAACCTCAAGCACCAAAGGCAAGCAAGAAATCTAATTCAAATCTGAACGTGAATGATGCATGGAAAAATCAGGCAACTCATCACGCGCCAGCAACTGGAACAGTTGAAATTCCGGAGGACTTCGTATGAACGCAATGTCATCGTTTTCGTTTGGACTGAAAAAAGTTCAAGAGATCTGCAGCAAGCATCAAGTCGCTATGGTTCAAGCAGGCCCATATCACAAATGCCCACAGTGCGCAGTTGAGTACCACGAACAGCAGCTGGCACAAGCACAAGCTGAAGTGGATCACATGGTACGTCAGAAACATTTTGACGGCGCAATGCTTCCAGAACGTCATGCTCATTCAGGTTTTAAAAACTACCAGGTGAATAACGCAGGACAGCAAAACGCGCTGAATCACATCGTTTCATACGCCAAAGGCATGCTGAACGGTGAGAAAAATAATCTTTTGATGGTTGGCCCTACTGGTACAGGGAAAACTCATCTGAGCTGCGCAATGGCTAAAACACTGCTCAAAAAGGGCAAGCATGCACGCTACATCACCAGTGAGGATCTGGCGCAAAGAATCATGAACGCATGGGAACAGCCGGATGCTACAGAGAAATCTGTGATTTATGCCTTCACCCAGTATGACTTGCTGATTCTGGATGAATACGGATTACATGACCGTGATAAGCGCAGAGAGATGGTGCACAAGGTTTTGTATGCACGCTATGACCGGATGAAGCCGACCATGTTGATTTCAAATTTAACGCTTGAAGAACTTCAAAAAGATTTAGGTGATCGTCTTTGGTCACGTTTCCAGCAAGGCGGTTTAACCATTGTCGAATGTAATTGGGCTGATCAACGTTTAGGGGGTGGGGTGTGAGTTTACGTAAGGAAAAACGCAAAGAATTGAATCAACCGACAAAGCGTTATTTACGTAATGGTGGAAAAATCACGGTTTTGAAAGGTACTGAATTTAAGCCACGTCCAAAACGTTCAACGGCTGAGTCGAATGGAACACCTTATGTGGCTCACTATCTAGTTCTTCGCCTAGTGGATTGGTGCAATAAGGGATCACCAAAGAATCCGAGACGGCGATTGTTATCTGAAATTACTGGTATTCCTATGAAACGCATTCGATACACCATCACACCGCGTACGAATGCCAGACTGCCACATAGCGAATATCGAAAATACAAAGCAGCCATGCCGAAAGTCGAAGCTATGGAACAAGGAATGGAGAAATTTGCTGCATGACCTTTCGTATGACTGAAAAGCAGTTAGAAGTTCATTTGAATAAGCACAATTTGCGCAAGGAATGCGCGTCAGTGCAATTTAAAAACAAAATTGAAGCAAAGGTACATCAAGCAGAACAAAACGCCGTAGAAGCGAATTTAGAGCGAAATAACGAAGGGGCTGAAAAGGTCATTTTAGATTTTAAGTTGCCGGCTATTCCTCCATCGGTAAACCACTACTGGAAGAAATCTGGACGCGGTTTCAAGTTGAGTGATGAGGCAAGAGATTTTCATGATCTGGTGAGCATGTTGGTACCACGGATCAATACAACAGCACGGTTAAAACTGGAGGTGACGTTTCATTTTCCAAATCGGTTAAGACGGGATATCGATAATTACTTGAAAGCAACGATTGATAGCCTGGTGAAGTGTGAATTTTGCGTAGATGACGAACAGTTCGATGAGCTGATAGTACGCCGGGGCAATGTGGTTAAAGGCGGATTACTCAAAATAAAAGTGATGGAAATCTAATGAATATAGGGGTTGCTATGGGAAGTTCTATGGGGCTGCAACTAGTGGGCGGAGAGTGTGGAGAGGGGGTTTATTCGAACGACCCTCGCGCGCGCGCGCGTTTTATCAATCTGCACACCAAAAAGAAGGTCAAAGAGTTCAAGTTAAAACTTCGAAATTACAAACGCCCGGACTTCAATCGAATGATTCTGGATCTCGGCAAATGTGGCTGGACACACGAAAAGATTGCAGACGTTCTGCCGGTGTCTGGTGCTTCTACAGTTTCAGAATGGGCGCGTGGTGGCGTTCCGAACTATGACAACGGCCATGCATTCATCATGCTCTGGCAAACAGAGACTGGCATTGAACGGTTCCCACTGGAAGGCGAGTGGATCACATACAAGTACAAGATTGGTCAGATGGATATTTTTGAAGACGGCGGCCTGTGTGATCAGGTCATTGAGGAACTGGATCGGGAGTTGGGGCTGTGAACGAACTAATCAAAAGTGAGGTTGAATCAGTGGAAGGTGAATACCTTACCGATACTGAATACCGGATGGGTCAGGTTATGAAACGCTACCATGAGCACCAGCAACGGAAAGAAGAGTTAAAAAGAATCCAGCGTCAGCGTGAAATGGAAATGGATCTATTGAAGATTCAAGCCAGAATTAGTCAAAGTAAATTGATGGCAGAAGCCTTGCACCGGTTTGAAGTTGAACAAGCCAATAAGAAACAGCATTCAAAGGAACTTGATAAGGCATTGATGCTGATCTTTTTGATCATCGGGGCTGGAATCATCAAGGTGATATTTCTATGAATATGCCACCTGACTACACCCATATCGAGAATGACGGCACGCCGTGGAAGAACGTTGGCAATGACTGGTTCTTCTGGCGTGAAGTCTGGGGCTGGTGTCCGTATGTCGGGCCGAAGAATAGTAATTTTTTAGGTAAGTTTAGGTGATGGGATATGAATATATTTGAAAAATACGGTGGCTATGAAGCTGTAAAACAAGCAGCAGTGAACTACAAGAATTCAGGTGATAGAGTCACAGCAGCTGGACTGGAGTTACAGTGTCTTGAATACCGCCGCCAGCACAATATTTTTGAGGTTGGGGACTATTTTTGCTATGAAAGCAAATATCTCAGTAATGATCCTGTAGATGGAGATGCCTACAAAAAATTAAATCAGCTCGACAGTATTGATTTTGAGTGTGGTTGGGTTGAGTCGGCACTAAAACGTGGTGGAATTATTCGACACGCCACTGATGAAGAAATCAAAGCGGGTAAAAGATTGCCTGATTAAACACCCAACAAACCCCAACACCCATACCCCCACAGTAACCCTATTCAATCAACCACTGAATAGGGTTTTTTTATGGCAGCTCGCAAAGTAAATACACCAGGTGCAACAGAGAAGGCACCAGAACCAGTCAGCACAGCAGAACAGGCAGAAGCCGCGTTAGAGCACATCACTGGCAATGATCCAGAACCTGAAGCACCACAAGACCAGTCTACTAATGAAACTAGTTCACTAGGTGCACTAGTCGAAGATGAACGCCTTGATCAGATCCTTGAAGGCCAAAAGCGTATCGAAAAGAAACTTGATGCTTTGTTGAAGGCTGGAAAGGTTGAAGCGCCTAAGAAACTGCGCTGGCAGCAAGGCAAACACGGACTTGAACTGAAGGAAGCCTAAATATGTGCGGTGGATTCGTAGGGAAAGCAATTAGCACTGTGACTGATGCCATTGGCCTGACTGATACCAAAGCAGCATCCAAAGGCTATGACGCACAGAAAGCTGATGCCGAAGCGAAAGCTAAGGCACAGGCAGCAGAAAACGAACAGATTGCCACGCGTAAAAAGCGCAAGGCATCTGAGGTTTTATCTTCCGGTCCTTCTCAGGATGAGAAGAAAAATACATTAGGGGGCTGATATGTGTGGGGGATCATTTGGCAGGTTGTTTCAAAACAGCGGAAGAAACTTTGGTCTTAGCAGAGAACGTGCAAAGGAGCTGGTCGAACAAGCCCAGTCCGGAGTTGATGGCAAGCAAACCAAGGAAGAAAACGCAGCAGTGGCAGCCCGTAAACGCCGTGCATCTGATGTGCTGAGTGCAGCAGATACCAATAAGAAATCAACACTAGGCGGTTAAAGCATGAGTGATCGAGCAAATCAAATTTGCAAACGGTTGGGTCAGCTTCGTACTGAAAGATCAAAGTACGAATCTCACTGGACTGAATGCTACAAGTACGGAGCACCTGAGCGCCAGCAATGCTTCAATGGTGGCTCACTGGATGGCACACGGGAGAAACAGCGTGCGGATCTGCTCGATTCAACTGCGGCAGAATCCATTCTGATCTTTGTATCTAACCTGATTGCAGGTACCACACCTGCAAACGCGATCTGGTTTAAAGCTGTACCGGATGGCATGGATGATCAGGCTGAACTCACACCAGGTGAACACTGGCTTGAACAGGTTGCACAATTCTTATTCCGTAATATCCACGGCGCTAATTTTGATTCTGAAATCTACGACATGATCATTGATTTCGCCGTGGCTGGATGGGGTGTGATCTATCAGGATATTGACCGTTTGAAAGGTGGTGGCTTTACGTACCAGTGCTGGCCAATTGGTGAATGCTTTATTGCGTCGACTCGTCCAGATGGTCAGGTGGATACGATCTATCGCGAGTACACCAAAACCGCTGCACAGCTTGTATCTGAGTTTGGAGAGCACAAGGTTAGCAATGCAGTCAGAGAGTCTTACAAACAGCGACCAGATGACCGTTTTAAGATCGTGCATGTGATCGAACCACGTAATGTCAAAGCACCATTAAACCAGCGTGTACTGCTACCAAAACAGATGCCTTTTGCTTCATATCATGTGGAAGTGGAAAGCAAAACCATGCTGAAGGAATCCGGCTATAACGAGTTTCCTTGTGCGGTACCACGTTTCAGAAAGATTCCAGGCAGCGTGTATGGGATCGGCATCATGTCTACAGCTTTACCAGATGCCAAAACAGCCAATGCTTTGATGCGTGACACCTTACGTTCGGCTGAAATCGATGTGCTCGGTATGTGGATTGCTGAAGATGACGGCATATTGAATCCGCGTACTGTGCGTATTGGTGGTGGCAAGATCATTCCCGCGAACAGCGTTGATTCAATGAAACGTATGGACAGTGGTAAAGGCTTCGTGGTGGGTGAAGCACTGCTTGAAAAGATTCAGGGCGGTATCCGTCGAAAGCTGATGGCTGACAGCCTGCAGCAGCACTACAACACACCACCAACGGCGGCAGAGATTTATGCCCGTGTCGATATGATCCGGCAGCAGCTTGGCCCGTTGTATGGCCGTGCACAGGCTGAATTATTGGTCCCTATTCTGGACCGTGCTTTTAGCCTGGCATATCGCGCTGAAGTTTTGGGAGAAGCACCAGAGGACCTGCAGGGCCGCAATCTTTCATTCAAGTTTATTTCACCACTGGCACGCGCTCAGAAACTTGAGGAAGTGGCCAGCATTGAACGTCTTATGGGATCAATGGGTGGCTTGGCTCAATTAAGCCCAGAAGCATTCCAGGAAGCTATGGATAACATCAACACCGATGCAGTACCGCAAGTGTTAGCGGCTGGTCTAGGTGCACCGACTTCAATCATGCGTACCACAGATGAGCTACAAGCCTACCGTGAACGCAAAGCACAGGCACAGCAGCAAGCAGCAGCACAGGAACAGGAAGCAGTTATGGCACAGCAAGTCACAGGAGCTGTAGCAAACGCAGCAAGTAAAGGACTGGAAGCGCAAATGGTTAGTGAGGTGATGCAATGATTTTAGGTTTTGCAGTAATGGCCATTCTTGCGCTGATTGCCTGTGCTTCGCTTTATGCAGCAGAAAAAAAAGTAAAAAAATTAAGCAATGAGCTTTTTGACGAGAGAGCAGTATCTAGCACCTTGCGTAATGAAAAGCACCATGAATGGGAACGTGCAGAAGTGCTGCAAGAGCAGGTTTTTGCACTGAAGCATGAAATTGCCGATCTTAAAGCCCAGCCTGAATCTGACTTTAACGAGTTGATCCAGGAACAAGAGGAAGAACTCGGCTTCGGTCATCACTTCAAGTGGCGTGCACTACGCAAGCCAACGGCGCAAACCTATCAGATTCACTTTGATATTGAGCCGAACGGCCAGCGAATTTTAGAAGAACTTACAGCGCGTTTTAAGCGCAATCCATTTACCGATGATGAACGCGAAACATGCCGCCGTCTTGGCCGTGCGGAAGTCGTGGACTTCATTCTTAACCGAATCAACACAGCAAACGATCCTCGCTATGACGAGAACTTAGAACTAGCCCACATGGAGCAAAACAATGGATGAACAACAAACAACTGACACATCAAACGTTCAAACAACTGAACAAACTCAGACTACAACACCACCTGCAGCAACAGAAACGCAAACGGTGCCAGGTGCTGAGACAACACAGCAGAACGCTGGTGAGCAAGAAACAAAAACAACTGAAGCAGATCCAGCAACAACAGTGCCGGAATCTGCCGATGCTTACGCCGTTTCTATTGATGGCTTCGATTTTGATGCGTTTAAAGCAGATAACGCTGAGGTACTGCAATCATTCCATGCTGAAGGCATGACCAATAAGCAGGTTGAAGCAGTCGTTAAAGCCTATGAGCAGCACCAGTCTGTCCAGATGGAAGCACTGCAACAAGAATGGGGTGAGCAGTTCAATTCGAATATTGGCCTGGCTAAAAACGCGCTGGAAGCTTTGGGCTTTGATGCAAAAGAACTGGATTCACCTATCGGTGCACTCAAGCTGGCTGCGGCAATTGGCAAGCATATTCAGGAAGATTTACCGCCTTCTAACACACAACAAAGCGGTAGCGAAACCATTCAACAATTAATGATGTCGGAAGCGTTCAGCAATGCAAGTCATCCAGACCATAAATCAGTGACTCAGCGTGTAGATGCTTGGTATGCAAAACAATACACAGATTAAGGGGTAGTACAACATGGCTCAAGACATGGCTACAAATGGCGGGATGATTACCGCCGCATTCAAGCGTCAATTTCACGATGCGTTTGAAATTCAATGTCAACAAACACAGTCAGTGCTTCAGGTACTGGCGCATGACCGCGGCCAGATTCAAGGTTCATCTTTCACAGTCAATGATCTTGGCGCAGTGGAAATGGAGAAGATGACCACTCGATTTGCTGATACTAAGTGGTCCGTGCCTGAGGCTGGTACACGTTTAGCAGTAATGGAAGATTACGGCCTATTCGTACCAATCGATCCGCGTGATGAAGCGAAGCTTTCAGCAAATCCGACTTCACCATACATGCAGGCGTGTCTGGCTGCTGAACATCGTCAGCGTGACCGTGTGATTTATAAATCACTTGGTGCATCGGTACAGCGTAAAACTGCAGACGGCGAAAGTTACACAGCTACACCAGTTCCAGCAGGTCAAACCATTGCAGCATCTGCCACACCAATGAATAAGGCCAAGATTGCCAAAGCACGTGCCTTGTTCCGTAAAAACCAGTGTGACAACTTGCCGCTGTACATGATCTACAACTCAGAAATCCTTGAACAGATTCTGGTGGATGATGAGCTGACCAAATGGGATCGCGACACGATCCAGCAGATCCAGGATGGTGATGTGGCTAAAAAATGGGGTGGCTTTATCTGGTTGCCTTATGAAGAACTGGCAGATGGTGCAGGCGGTGTGACTGAAGGTCGTACCTTTGCAGTGGCAAAAGGTGCAACACACTATGGCCGTAATACAATCTCTAACTTTGACATTGTTACTCGCGCTGACAAGTCAAATGTGAAACAGATCGGCGGTATTGCATCTTACGGTGCAGCACGTGCCAACGAACAGAAGATTGTCTTAATCGACTTCCTTCGTTAAGTAGGGGCTTTGGCTCGGCATTCTTGAGCAGGGGTGCCGGGTCTTTTTTTAATGAGCAGCCAAAATAATTCAATTCCTGATGTGTTTATTTGGCTTCCACGGTGCGACTGAGATTGGATCTGATGCCAAGACAGAGTGCCGCAATTGTTTGAAAGAAATTAAATAAGAGAATATGCCCATGTCAAATACTGAACAACAAATCGAACAAGAGATTCAAGATAAAGGCTTAACTGCACCGCGTTTAACGCCTGATCATATTGATTCAGTTATTCAAAGTGTTCATTACTTTACCGCTGGTGATGGCTTTGCCGGTGCACTCACTGCAACTGAAGAGTTCAACTCAATCCCTGAAGAGATGCGCGTGATTCAGCCGCCAGTCCAGCTTGATTTACTCACATTCTGCGTAATCATTTTAAAAAATGGCTTCACGGTTACAGGTGAATCAGCATGTGCAAGTCCTGAAAACTTCAATGCTGAAATTGGTCAAAAGATTGCGTATGAAAATGCACGCAATAAAATCTGGTTATTGGAAGGTTACCTGTTAAAAGAAAAGCTTTATCAGGCTGAATTGGATAAGCAATTCTAATACCCAACAAACTCACTCTTAAAAGCCTTCAAGATCATAAAAACTTGAGGGCTTTTTTATGTCTATTACAACCAGAACTTCTATCTGCAACCATGCTTTAAGCCTGATCGGTGATCAGAATATCGCTTCATTTGATGAGAACACGGCACGTGCTGAACGCTGCCGGAATATCTATGATCAGGTGCGAAAATCCATCCTGCGTGATCATCCGTGGTCATGCGCAAAAGCGCGTACTATTCTGGCACCAGTGACCACTTATCCTGCCTTTGGATATAGACATGCCTTTCCTTTGCCGCGTGATTATATCCGGATCGTGAGCGCCAACACGGAACAGTATGAAGTTGAAAACCGCTACATTCTGGCTAATACCGATGCAATCCAGCTGGAATACATCTTTGATAACGACAATGAAGATTCGTGGGATTCCATGCTGGTTGAAGCCATGTCACTCAAGATGGCAGCAAAGCTATGCAAGCCAAATACCGGCAGTGATGCAGCTGGACAGTCAGCAGATGCGCAATACCGCGAACTGATCCAGCGTGCCAAAGCGATCAATGCGCAAGAACGACCAGCGCAAGATATGCTGTACGTGGACGAGTCTCGCTATATCGGGAGTCGCTACTAATGAAACAATGGCTGCTTAAAAATAACCTGTCCAGTGGTGAACTATCACCATTGCTGTGGACACGTACCGACATCCAGCAATATGCCAACGGCGCTAAGAAACTGCTAAACGCTATCCCATTGGTGGAAGGTGGAGCAAAGAAACGACCAGGCACCAAGTTTCGTGGAGTCTTTGACGGTGCACTTCGCCTGATTCCGTTTGTGCCGAACTCAGACAATCCGTTTTTGTTGATCTTGGGCATAAGCACGATTCAGGTCTACGATCCATTAACCCAAACCGTAGTGCATACAGACAGCACGCCGTATAACACAGCGGCCAAAGTGGCTCAGGTGCAGGTGGCACATTCACGCTATCGCATGTTCTTTGTTCAGGGTGATCATCCAGTGCATCGTCTGGTCTGTAGTAAGGACTTTGATAACTGGAATTTCGGGCAATTCACTTTCGTAACCGCACCAGTAGATGAGATCAACACCACACCGAACGTGGCTTTAACGCCTACAGGTACAGAAGTTGGTAAATCTATTGCGCTGAATGCGGCTGCTTTTCCCAATTGGAGTTCAACAGAAAACTACATCATTGGTGAGCGTGTTATTTATCTCGGCCAGACATGGCGTGCTGTAACGGACAATACAGGAAAGGTTCCGGCAATTGATAGCACGGATTGGGAAGCTGTAACGGCTGGTGATGCTGCGGTATTTACTCCATCTCATGTGGGTGCAATCGTCAATATCAACGGTGGCCAAGTCAAGATTACTTCTTATGTTTCAGCAACTGGTGTGCTCGGTGAGGTACTGGTCAAGTTGAATGCCAACATTCAAGCTATTGCTAAGTCATGGACACTGAACACAGCCGCATTTACAGCAGCCACTGGCTATCCATCCACGGTGACGTTCTTTAAACAGCGCCTGGTCTTTGCCAATACGAAAAACAATCCGAACCAGTTATGGATCAGTGCCATTGGCAACGATGGCGACTTTCTGGAATCTACAGATGATGCGTCTGCATTCTCCATGGCTTCATCATCGGCACAGGCAGACAACATTCTGCATCTTGCCCAGCGTGGTGGTGTGGTCGCTTTAACGGGTGGATCTGAGTTTCTAATCAGTTCATCCGGCGCATTTACGCCAGCATCAGCCCAGATTGAACAGCATACAACCTACGGCGCAAAGGCGAATGTTCGACCATGTCTGGTGGGTAATGAACTGCTATTTGTCCAACGTGGTGGTAACCGTCTGCGTGCACTGTCATATCGTTATGAAGTGGATGGATTGGTCAGTCCCGAACTGTCAGCCATTGCACCGCATATCGCTGAAGATCATGGCGGCATTAAGGAACTGACCTACCAGCAAACGCCGTACAGTCTGGTGTGGATGGTGCTCAATGATGGCAAGGTGGCTTCAATTACGCTAAACCGTGATCAGGAAATGAATGCCTGGTCTCAGCATGACTTTGGTGGATCTGTACGCTCGATCTGTGCTTTACCACAAGCCAACGGCAATGACCTGTGTTTCATGCTGGTTGCGCGTAAATCATCCGTCGTGCTTGAGCAGCTGGACGATACTTCATACATGGATTGTGAAATTGCCCATAACGGGGATCTAGCCAGTAGAAACCTGCATAACAGCACTCTGTACCGATTCAATAATTCAGATGGCTACTTCTACGATGACAACCAGCCAACATCCGGCACATGGTTTGCAGGTCAGCCATTCAATATGGAAGTTGAGTTCTTGCCGCCAGATCATAGCCAGGTGCCGAGCACAGCAATGCTGCATAAGATCCAGGCACATGAAGTGGTCTTGTATATACGTAAGTCTGTAGGCGGCCAATACAACCAGTATGAACTCGAATATAAGCCATTCAACCAGCAAGCCTTTCAGAATCTGCCTTATACCGGTCCAGTCAATGTCAGCATGAATGGCTGGTCGACCTTGCACGAAATGCAATTAAAAATTACACACAACAAACCGCTACCGTTTCACGTGCAGAGTGTAGCTATGTTGGTATCAATGAATGAGAAATAAAGATGCTTGTACGTCCGGCAACACTAGAAGATTTAGACACGCTTGTTTACTGGGGCAAGCGTCTTACAGATGAATCACCACGGTTTAAGAAACAGGGCTTTGATGAGAAACGAGCTAGAAATGTATTTGCGTATCTGATTGATAAACACGGCTCAATCATGATTGTGATGGATGAGTATCAGAATCCAGTTGGTACATTAATTGGCGCATTAGATACCGACTGGCGAACAGGTCAGAAACTGGCTTATGAGCAAGGTCTTTATGTCCTGCCTGAATATCGCAAATCGGGTGCAGCCAGTGATCTGATTGAAACATTCAAAGTATGGGCTGATATGAACAAAGCAGACCGTATTCAAGTCGGTACCATCACCGGCATTTATGCTGAACGTACTGTGAAGCTGTATGAATCTCTAGGCTTTGAATTGGTCGGCTATGTTTTGGAAATGGAGATTTAATCATGTGCAATCCAGGTGGAATCATGCAAGGCGTTCAAAACATGGCAAATGCTCAAATGGCAGATGCCGTGTCAAAGGGTAATGCCAAAACTGTGAAGTCAGTAGCGCTCGCAGAAGCCGAAAAGATGAAACGGCAAGGTAAAAGCAATGCTTCAACAGCGCGTGCACAGGCTGCGGAAAATGGCGTGGATGTGGATGTAGGTGCAGCAGCAATGCTTCAGGATGAGCATATCTCTGATGCAGCCTATAACGCTTCAATGAATATTTCGGATGCAGGGTATCAGGCAAAGCAGATCCGCACACAGGGCAAGATGCAGCGTAACAATTATGCTATGCAAGCTGTATCCGACTTTATTGGTGCGGCTTCATCAGGAGGTTGGAAGTAATGGCGATTATTCCACGTTCACAAGGCCGTGTTACATCACAACCAACCTTGCAGCAACATACACCGATGACCGGCCTTTCCAGTATTGGCAAGGTAGTGGACGGCGTTCTGGATGAACGCAAACGCAAGCAGGAAGAAGCGGAAGTATCGGCTAAACGTGTCGAGCTGTATCACAATGATCTGGCCAAGCAGGAAGCGAAGGTCAAGCTTGATGATGTGATGACACGTGAAATGTCGGAACAGATCACGCTACTGAAAAACGATGTGTCTAACGGTGCCATGAATGCAGACCAGGCGAACAAGACATTCAATGAATGGTCAAAGGCACGCTTCAAGCAGATGCAGAATGAACTGCCTTGGGATTCTATGCATGAGCTGGAAAATTACTGGACAGAAAATGCGACCAGAAACGCGACTGGCTTCTTGCCGTTGCAGTTACGAGCTGATGCTCAGAAGGGTGTAGTTGTTGCAGATCGTGCCACTGAGATTGCAACACGTATGGGCCGTGAAGAAGGCTTGCAATACCTTAAAGAAAAACTCGAGGTTTTAAACCTTCCAGAACCAGAAAAGCAGCAGCGAATTAATACCTATCACACTTCGCGTGACGTTCTGGATATTGACGGACGTATTACTTCTGCCATCGAAAGCAAGGACACTACCGACCTGCAAAGCCTGGTGAAAGAACTGGATGAGGGCAAATTCAGCTATCTGGGCGGACCACAAGCGCAGCAGAAAAAGGCGCAGATTCTTAGCCGGATCGATGCCATTGAAAAACAGGTGCAGGTTGAAGAAAACAAGCGTGTGCAGCTGGCCGGAAAAGTCCTGAATGATTTCAAATCTCAGGTGCTCACTGGTCGTGCTCTGGATGATGATTATATTCAGAGTGTCAGTGATTCAGTGAAAGGTACTGAACACGAAGCGGAATATAATTTTTATAAGTCACAGTCGAACAACTTCCAGAAGTTTTCCCGTCTATCTTCAGCGGAACAGTTGAAGCGGATCAATGAGCAAAAGGCTGTGATGGCCAATAGCAAATCAGCAGATGCAGTGAATGAAGAAAAAGTCTTGAAGGTATACGAGGATCTATACAAAGAGAAAACCGAGACGCTGAAAACCAACCCAAATCAGGCCGTGCGTGAAGCTGGATTAAAGACACATAGCCTGAACGCTGGTGAATTAAAATCCAATCCCAAGTCATTCGCAGCAAAGGTCTTGGAAAATGGTGTGAGTCAGTTTGCCTTAAAGGATGACAATCTCAAGGTTAAGCCTATTTCAGCCGAGGATTTACCAGAAGCTAAGCAAGCTTTCGATAGCATGGGGGTTAATCAAAAATTAGACTTCATTGGCAGTCTGATTTCTGAATCTAAAGGCGTACCAAAAGGCAGCCAGATCTGGGCAGCTACAATCAAGCAATTGGGTGGTGATGATAATTCCTATCTCATGGCTGGTGTAGCGCGTGCCAATAATTACCGTTCACGTGATGGCGAAGATGTCGCGGCTGCAATCATTTCAGGCACACAAGCACTGAAAAACAAGCAGCTAATCATGCCTAAAGATGATCTACTCAAGGCTGAATTCAATAAGTATGTTGGCAGTACTGTTTCAGGTGGTACGGCAAATATGACCTATGCTGCCTTTAAATCGATCTATGCGCACCTGTCTGAACGTAATGGCTACCAGCACAAAGACAAGGACGATATGAGCAAGGACCTAGCGAATACGGCATTAAGTCTGGCCACTGGTGGTGTATATGAGCAGGGCGTGAAGTACGGCAATCAAAAGACGTGGAAGGTATCAAAACCCTACGGGATGGATGATGACCGTTTTGAGCGTATTCTGGATACCCGTTATGCGGCAATCTCACAGAAATACCAGATTTCAGAATCTGAGCTCAAGGGCTTGCGCCTACGTCGTGAATCACAACGAGGACCGAAAGGACAGGTACGCTATGCACTGATCAATGAACGTGGTGCACCGCTGTTTTATATGAACATGCCTGATGGAGTAACCAAGTAATGAGCAACTGGTTATCTGAATATACGACTGAAGAACAAAAACAGGTTGATGAACTAAACGCCAAAGGGATTGCACACAAGCCAGTCGAGCAAAAGGAAGAATCTAGCGGCCTGTTCCAGTTGGCTGCACCGGTGCGCGGTATGGGTGCCGGCTTTGCAAAGGCTGTGGATACCATTACTGCACCGGTGGATGCCGTGGTGGATCGTGTGAGTTATTCTTTCAAGGATGTAGGCACTGACGAGATCATTGAACCTTATTCTGCATACAAGGCGAACAAGGAAAAGGCGCGTGATGATCTGGTGTATGAGTCCATTGACTATCTGGAAGATAAAGAGAATACCGGCACACTTGGCAACATTGCATTCAGTTTGGGGGATTATGCAACACGTGCTGTGGTTGGTAGCGCCGTTGGTGGTGTAGCAGGTGCAGC
This sequence comes from Acinetobacter sp. YH12043, assembly GCF_013419915.1. NCBI lineage: Bacteria > Pseudomonadati > Pseudomonadota > Gammaproteobacteria > Moraxellales > Moraxellaceae > Acinetobacter > Acinetobacter sp. YH12043. Next base: position 10,329 of record NZ_VOZD01000019.1, on the reverse strand, counting down.
CGCTGTCACTGGCTTATCCGAGTCTCACTATGTCTATGGCGACCTGACCCGTGATGGCGTGGATAGTGAAACAGCCGCAAAAGTGGCTTTGGTCGATGGTGCTGTGGCGGCCGTATCAACGGCTTTGCCAATGTCCTATGGTTTTAAAGGCACAGGTGGTGTGATCAAGGACGGCGTATTGTCTGTCGGTGGTGCTACTGCATTGTCACAAGGTGGCCAAGCGGTATCAGGTCAGGTGCTGGAATCTGAGGGCTACGACAAACAGGCGAAAAAATACGAGATCAATGCTGAAACGGTTGGCACAGATCTACTACTGAATACTCTGTTTTTTGGTGCAGCACGTGGAGCCAATCGCTATCTGAACAAAACGCCTGAACAGTTGGGCGCAGAGATCGAAGCAGAACGTGCAGCACTGGTTTTAAATGAACTGGAATTTGAAAACACGCTGGCACCAGTAAAGCCAGCTAATCCGGTGCAGCAAAACAATCACTATAAGAACATGGATGCCTCTGTTGAAGCACTGCGCATGGGTAGACCGGTGAACGTCACACATCCAGTCAAAGGTGAGGAAAAGAAAAAGCCGGTCAATTATGAAACTATGGCTTTACCAAGCAATGCCAAGTCAATCGCACGTAAAGCGCAGCAGGAGGGCGTTAATCCTTCCGTAGCTCTTACCATTGCCCATATTGAAACAGGCGGCAAATTCGACCACACAGCGAAAAACAAGACATCATCTGCACATGGTTTATTCCAGATCCTCGATAAGACTTGGAAAGGACAAGGTGGTGGAGATCGTCACAATGTGGACGAACAGATCAAGCAAGGTCTGAAGCATATTAAGTCTGCCAATGCATCCATGCGTAAAAGCTTAGGACGTGAGCCGGTAGAACATGAACAGTATCTAGGCCATTTACTTGGACCAGGTGGAGCAGCTGCAGTTTTAAAAGCCGATCCAAATGCAAAGCTGATTGATGTCGTCCGTAAATACGATTCAAAGAATGCAGATGCCATTGTGAAGAATAACGGCATGTCCGGCATGACCGTTGGCCAAGCGATTGGTAAATGGCGTAACAAGTGGAACAGTCTTAGTGCACGTTATGGCGGTACTGGTACCAGCACAGCCTATGGCATGGATGGATCTAGCTACGATTTCGCCTATGAAGTCAAAAGCCTGGATGAACTGATTGCATCCAATGATCTGGCCTATGGCGTGAATCCACTTTATCCGGGTGAACTGCAACCGCGTGATCGTACCCGGGAGGCATCACGCCAGCAGATTGAACGTATGGCCGAGGATCTACGACCTGAGTTGCTTGGCGAATCTCCAAAGCTTTCTGATGGTGCTCCAATTATCGGCATGGACAACGTAGTGGAATCAGGCAACGGACGCACATTGGCCATTGCAAAAGCCTATGAAGCCGGACGTGCTGAAGAATATCGGGCATTCCTGGAACAGTACGCGGCTGAACGTGGCATTGATATTGACGGCATTAACAAGCCTGTTTTAGTCCGGACACGTTTAACTGATACCGACCGTACGCAGTTTGCCAAACTGGCCAATGAATCGGACGTGGCGCAGTACTCCGCAACTGAGCGTGCTGTGAGTGACTCAGATCGTCTGCCTGATGCTTCTTTGCTGAAGATCAACAATGATGGCTCAATTAATTTAGATGGCTCTATGGACTTTGTACGCGGTTTTGTGGGGTCATTGCCAAAATCTGAACAGGGTACAGTGATTACCGGTGATGGACGATTAAGCCAGGAAGGGAAACGCCGTATTGAATCTGCCATCATGCAGCGTGCGTTTAATGATTCTGCCTTGATTGGCCGTATGGCTGAGAATCTGGACGATGACAGTAAAACCGTATTGTCTGCATTGCTACGTGCTGCACCGCAACTGGCACAGCTTGATAGTCTGGTGAAACAGGGTGGACGACATCAGAACACGATTGCAAAGGATCTGGCAAAGGCTGCGCAAAAGCTGCGTGATTTGAAAGCCAATGATCTGACGGTTGAAGATTACCTCAATCAGAATTTGCTCATCGATGACGGACTTTCACCTGGTGCGCGTGAATTCCTGAATGTCTTTGACCAGAACAAGCGTAGTGCTAAAGCCATTGGTGAAAACATCCAAAGCAAAATCGATGAGATTGAAGCCATGGGCGATCCGCGTCAGGGTTCATTGTTTGGTGATGGGCCGGAAGAATCAGCCGCTTTAGATATCATCATGCAGAATCCGGATCAGCAAATTTCAGTTAGCCGTATGCGACCAGATGGGGAAATGGAAGAAATCACCATGTCTTTACGTGAACGACTGGATGAGCTTGAAGCAGAAGCACGTCAGGCACAAGAAGATACTTTGGCCGCACAAACAGCCATTAGTTGTGCTTTACAGTTTGGGGAATAAGTTACCCAACAAACCACATTCTTATTAATGCTCAGATGATGGAAATTATCTGGGCATTTTTATTATGAAAGACCAATGCAAGGCCGCCGTAGCAAAAGCACTCGGCAAGGCGACATTAAACCAGCAAGAAGCAACCGACATTGAAAACCGGATCAAGGATGCGATGAAGTCTTTGGCTAAACAGGATATCCAGAACTGGCGTAATTTATCCGATGCTGAAAAGCTCGTTAAGGCTGGTGAGTTTGTGGCACAGGATATTCAGGCACAACTAAAACGAAAGCACGCTATTGCCGCACGTGACATCCTGACCCAAAACAAAAACCTTGCCTTGCTGGATCATCCAACCTTATCAGCCAGTGAAGTGGTGGATCGGATGGTTGCGGCGCATGGTGATATGTCTGGCATCCAGTCGTTTGACACCAAAGCGCGAGCTATCGCATCTATTTACCGTGGTGATCTTGTTGATTTTTATACCAACATCAAAGGCGGCTTAGGCATATTTACCGATAAGGAACTGGTGCAAAAAATTGTCCGAGAACGATTCAATGACAGCACTGGCGACCCACTGGCCAAGAAGATTTCAGACAAGATGGGCGAAGTCTTTGAAGGCATGCGTGAACGTTTTAACCGTGCCGGTGGTGATATTGGGAAACTGGACGATTGGGGATTACCACAGACGCATAGCCTTGAAAAGATCGTAAAGGCAGGGAAACAGGCATGGGTGCAAAAAGCAGAAGGCTTAATCGACACTTCAAAATATGTGCATGAGGATGGCACGTACTATTCACAGCAAGAGATCCGTGAACTGCTTGAATACTCATTTGATACCTTGAGCAGCAACGGTGCCAATAAAACCGAAATTGGCCGTCAGTCCTTTGGGGGTAATTCCAAAGTCACCAGCCGTCATTCTGAAAGCCGGGTACTGCATTTTAAAGATGCTGAATCGTGGATGGAATATCAGGCTGAGTTCGGTGGCATGCCGTTTGTAGACCTGGTGGAAGCGCATATTAATGGCTTATCTAAAGATATTGCTATGGTGGAAAATCTTGGCAGTAGTCCTAAAAATGCCATGCGCATATTGATGGATGCAGCAGAGCAAAAGGACTGGATCAAAGGCATTGATGCAGATTCAACCGGTAAGACTCGTAAACGTGCACAAACGATGTTTGATGAGTTCTCCGGACAGAACACACCACAATCTGAAGTGTTAGCCAATCTCGGTCTTGCATACCGATCAATGAACGTTGCATCGATGCTGGGTGGTACCACAATTTCATCCGTCACCGATCAGGCCATGATTGCAAAGACTGCATCGATCCATGGTATTGCCTACCGTAAAACTTTTGGTGAATTGATTTCACAGCTCAATCCAAAAAATAAAGAGGATCGGGAGCTGGCGCACAGCTTAGGTCTGGCCACAGAAGAAATGCTCGGCTCTATCGCACGTTGGTCTGATGATGGTCTAACTTCAGTACATGGCAAGTCGCAAAAGTTGGCCCGAGTATCTAGTGGTATTGCTTCACAGGTTATGCGCATATCTGGTCTGAATGCTTTGACTGCAGCCAGCAAAGTAGGCTTCTCCAAAATGCTCATGGAGAAATACGGACGTTTAAGCCGGACTAAAGCATGGGCCGATCTGGACGCACTGGATCGGGAGCTGATAGAAAAAACCGGACTGAACGAACGCGCTTGGGAAGTCATGCGCCTGGCTGATCCGGTGGTGGATCGTAAAGGTAATCAGTTGATGTCGGCACGTTCAATCTATGAAATACCAGACGATAAATTAAAACCGTTTGGAGATCCGCAAAAGGTACGTGACGAAGTGGCCACACAGTTTCAAGCACACTTGCTGGATGAACAGGGAATGGCGGTCGTTGAAGCCGGACTGCGTGAACGTACTTGGATGAGTGCAGGGCAGCGAAAAGGCACAGGCATGGGCGAACTGGTCAAATCCATGCTTCAGTTTAAATCCTTTCCAGCCGCATTCTTGATGCGCCATGGATCACGAGCAATGGCACAGGATGGTGTGAAAGGTAAAGCGGCCTATGGTGCATCGATCTTTGCCATGACCACATTGCTGGGTGCGCTTGCTGTACAGCTTAAAGAGCTGGCCAATGGTAATGATCCTTCGACCATGTGGGATAGTGACGATCCACAAAAGACAATGAACTTCTGGACACGCTCAGCGGTTCAGGGTGGCGGCTTATCCATCTTGGGTGACATTCTGGTGGCTGGTACTGATACTTCAGGGCGTAGTACTTCTGATTTTATGGTAGGCCCATTCGGTTCAGATGCTAAAGCTTTGCTTGGTTTGACTGTGGGCAACATGACGCAGTACTACGAAAACAAGGATACCAATGCAGCCAATGAAGCCTATAAGCTGCTTAAAAATAAGATCCCTGCACAAAATTTGTGGTACACCAAAGCCGCTACAAATCGCCTGGTCTTTGATGAGCTGCAAGACATGATTGCACCCGGGTACCGAGAAAAATATCTGAGAAAGGCCGAGCGTGAACATGACCGGACACGCTTCTGGGGTGATGATATTGGTGATATTCAGATGCCTGATTTTGATCGTGTCGTAGACTAGAGAAAATACTCATTTTTCATGTTTTTCATCCCTTGTATATATGGACTATATACGGGGGATTTTTTATGGCTGATGAAAAGAGAGTGCGTTTTTTAAAACCTGAAACGGTTGAAAAATTAAAGCTATGCATGGAGATGGCAGCGAACGATTCTATTGATCTGATGACTGAAGCCTACGGGCAGGATGTATTCGATAAAAATGGTCGTGGCGATAAAGTCTGGCTATACAAAGGTGCTAAAGAAGCCCTGACCTGCATGGAGAAATTGAACCGCGTTCTGGTTGATGATGAAGAATCGGCAGGTGATGGCAGCGGCAGAAAGATTTCACCAGAAGCACAGGCGACAGCCATTCTTGAGAGTGTGGCCAAAAAGCTGGAAGAACGTAAACAGCGTCCGAGCTAATCATGGTTAAGGTGGGCTTTGCTGCATTCTTCCTGGTCTATGCGGAAGCGATGAACTGGGATGTGCCGGACTTTCATTTAGATGTCTGTGATTTCTTGGAGGATTACGGGCCACTTGGTCTATTGATGATGCCACGTGGTCACGGTAAATCTACGATTCTGGACATCTATAACGCCTGGAAACTTTACTGCAATCCAGAGCATTTGATATTGCATCAAGGTGCAACCGATGATGATGCAGCGAAGTGTAGTCGAGGAACACAGCAGGTCGTAGAAAAGCATCCACTTTGTCAGTTATTCAACGTACACAAAGCCCGTGGAGAACTGCAAAAGTGGTGGATTAGTGGCTCAAGTGATGTTCGTCATGGCTCAATCCATGCGCGTGGTGTGCTATCCAACGTCACGGGTGCACGTGCGCATGAGATCCAGAATGATGATGTTGAAATGCCAGCGAACATCGGCACGCCTGAAGCACGTGCAAAGCTACGCTATCGACTGGGTGAGCAGACTCACATTCTCATACCAGGTGGACAAAAACTGTTTGTGGGCACACCGCACACCCATGATTCACTTTATACCGATGTCCAGAAACAGGGGGCAAACTGTTTAATTCTTCGGATGTTTGAAAAAGAAAAACGCTTCGAAAATGTCACTGAATGCCTGGTAGATTTTGAGCCGATCTATGTATTTAGTGGCATCAGTTTTTCAGGCCGTGTTTTAGAAAAAGATAAGGATTATTCTGTCCACAAGCAGGGTACAGCATACAAAGTTGTCCTTAAAGAGTCGCATTATTTAATCGATGTCTACAGCGAAGCACTCTGGCCAAAACGATTCACACGTCTGGAAATGGGCAAACGACGTAAAGAATGTCGCACCTTGAATGAGTGGGATGGTCAATACCAGATGCATGCCAAACCAATTGGGGATGTGCGTCTTGATCCGGACAAGATGATTCCATATGACTGTGAGCCAGTACTGAAACGTGCAAACGGTGAATATTACATGATGCTTGGTGAGCGCCGCATTGTGGGTATCACTGCACGCTGGGATCCATCATCCGGGAAAATTAAATCCGATATTTCAGCCGTTGCGATAGCCCTGCATGATGATCTAGGAACCAAGTACTGGCACAGATCTGTAGCCCTAAAAGGTGAAGTAATTACTTCTAATGAACAGGGGGAAATCACAGGCGGTCAGGCTTGGCAACTCTGCGATCTGATCGAGCAGTTCCATGTTTCTAAAATTGTTATTGAGACCAACGGCATTGGTGGATTCGCAGCAGCTGCACTTAAAGGTGCATTGAAGGCGCGTAAATTACGCTGTGGTGTGACTGAGCATCATGCAACCGGTGCCAAAAATAAACGTATTTTAGAAGCCATTGAAGGGCCACTGGTATCAGGTCTAGTCTGGGTGCATGTATCTGTGATCGACACACCAGAAGAAGGTGAAAATAGCTCAGTCCAATACAAGCAGATGCGTATGTTTAACCCGGCTATTACTGATCAGGAAGATGACTATCTGGACTCATTTGCTGGAACGCTGACTGATTCACCGGAACGAGTAGGCAAAATACACAGAAATAACGAAGTCAATGAAGGTCCTAATTGGAGAGGGAATAGTGGCGTAGTTGAAGCCACTTTAGATTTTGAATATTAGGGGGGTTGTATGGCTGTTCAAGAACAAACACCATATATTGAATATACCGCAAACGGTGTGACTACCGTATTTCCGCTTGATTTTGATTGCAAAGATAAAGATCACTTAATTGTGATGTTGGATGATGCTGAAGTAGATAATTCAACATGGTCACTTACTGATGAGCAAGTGATTTTTAATGTCGCACCAGCAGCTGATAAAAAGATTACGTTGCAACGTAATACACCATATCGCCGTGATACAAACTTTCAAAGTTATGACAACTCACTGCGTCCAGCCACAATTAATAAAGATTTTGATTCGATCTGGTACAAGTTACAAGAACTTGGACATCGTGATCAAGTTATATGGCTCGCTTTAGTTAAAGAGATCGCTGATAGTATTGCAGGTGATACCAATCTACAAAACCAAATAAATACAATTGACGATTGGCTAGAGAACCTACAACAAAACGTAAATGAAAATACAAGTGATATTGCTCAATTAGTTAATGATCTTTCAAAAGAGATAGCTGATCGTATTAAAGGCGATCAAATTCTAAAAGATATGTTCCTCTCTATGATTGATGAAGCAATCAATGAGGGCACTATTAATGCTTTAGCAATTACACATGTTGATAGCTTAGAAGCTTTAGAAGAAATTTCAAATGTATGGAATGGAAGAACCGTATATGTAAAGGACTTAGGGAATTATCGCTATGATGAATTAATAACATCTTGGGTAAAAGCTTATCAAGATGCTGTTAACGTTAAAGATGGGACAGAAAATCAGAAAGAAATTAATGATAAAACGATTCAAGAAATTGAATCTATTAATGATTTAATCAATATAACACCACGTAAAGATGGACAAGTTGTCTGTGTTAAATCATATCACTCAGGTGAAAATGCAGGCGGTGGGCAGTTTATATACAAGTCTACACTATCAACATTCAATGACGGCATTATTGTGTTCAATGGATGGGCACGTGTGTGGGATTCTTTAAACATTCAACCTGAATGGGCTGGAGCTATCGAAGGTCAAGATAGTACGGTTGCATTGCAGAAAATTCTTGATTTTATTTCACCAACAGCATTTGACACATCTGTTGCGGTTATGAATCGTAAAAAGGGCGGGTTGACTTTAGAGATTCCCGCTACAAAAATTGGATACGTTATATCTGATACGCTTTGGATTGGAGCAGGCACCCGAATTGTCGGCTCTGGAAAAATGTCATTTATGACACCTGCTGACACTGTTTGTTCTAAATTAATTGCTAATTTCTCAGACCCTTTAAAACCATTGATGTCCACATCAAACTGGAAGACAGGTGGTATTCGAGTTGCTTATGATGAGAAAACAGGTGGTAAACAGTATGACGATGGTTTAATCAGTCACACTCCCGACCTGAAGCTAACAGGGTTCAATCTGTTTACTGCAAACGGAACACGTGCTTTTATGGGGTTGAGAATACAAAACTCACCTTTATCTAAGATTGAGGTAGCTTGTCACGGCTTTGATTATGGCATTATGATGAATGCGAGTTGGGAATCTGAGGTAGACAGTTTTGCTTTGTCGCATAAGTGCGGCTTTCTTGCAGAGTTTGACAATAATAACTGTACTTTCAATGGTTATTACAATAGCGACAGAAGCACTACACCTCTTGTTGCAACCAATCTGATTGATTTCTTTACCCCAGATACAGATACAGATGATATTCTGAATAACACTGATAAAACTTTCGGGTTTGTAAGTCGCTATGGTTATGGCTCAATATCAACAGCTATCACGTGCGAAGGCTCACATGTAAATGCAGCAATATGCAATGGTGGTTTTATTATTGGTACTCTATATACAGAAGGTGCTGTCAATTATGGACTTGTCTCCTTTGCATCTGATTTAGATATTGGTATACATACTGGTGCTTTTGACCAGGGTGTATATTGCTTCGGCTCGGGCGGTAAAATGAACCTTGAGGTTTACGGTAAGTCTGGAACACCACAGCAAGACGTATTTAAAAAAGTAAGTCGGTATGGAACTGTAATAAGAGTTCCTGAAACTTTAAATGCTTATGCAAAGGGTGTTAAATATAAGCATACAGACAACACTATATATGTTAGTTCCGCAGGTAGTGATTTAAATTGCGGGGTTGTTGATAGTCAAGCTTTGCAAACTCTCGATGAGGCGTTTAAGCGCATAACAGACAAATTCTCATTCTTAGATCACGCTGTTGCAGATGGTTCAAGAAAGATGAATATTGTCATTATGTCGAGTGGAGATTTCGCATTAGATGGTGTTTATCTGATTAATGAGAGTGTGTCTATCAAGTCTCTAGCATCATTGACGACAAAGCCAGTTTTGAAAATAAGCGGTAGAGTTGTTTTGCTAGGTGCAGATATAAACATAGTTGATTGTGATGTAGAGAAATCAAACGTATCAGGTGAAATGGAAAACGCTTGTTTTTGGACTAGATACGGTAGCAATACTGTTAGTATTAATGGTGGCACTACAAATGTACTGGGTGGTGGTATTGTTTACTGTGACTACAATGGTAGCTCTGAATTAACACTTTTGTTAAATGGGGTCAACACAACAGGCTCATCAACATCACAGCTCGTACAAGGAAACTATTTGAACGAATCCCCGCATATCGTAAATGTTGTTCGATCACGTGGGTCAATTAGTGCGGCTATTACAGGGAGATCAGATAAGGGTGTTTCAATACCAGTAGCTTGGCAGAATAAAATTCTAGGATTATAAGTAAATGGGGCTAATAGCCCCATTTCTTTAATAATTAATAATATCTTGGAGGGTTGATGATATTAGAATTGGTGAAATTGCGAATAATATAAAGAGCACTCTAACTATTATTAAATTCTCTCTTTTGAACTTTGACTCTATTGTATCGTAAATAGCAAATAACGAAATTAATAGACAGATCATTGCAATACGTTTAACTTGTGCTTGTCCAAAAATTGGTAGTGCTACAATAATCAAGATTAAAGAGTATATGTAATAATAAAAATATTTTAAGTATTTCCCTGTAAATCTTAATTTATTAAGAGCAATATAAAAAATCATTGTTACAATAAATACTGCAATAAATAGAATCGGATTTGTGTCTCCTGTTTCTGAATTTGATTTTGAAGAAGCAACAACCCCCAAAAAAAGGCAGAGTAAAACTTGAAGTGCGACATAAACCACCTAATTAATTTAAAGGGTTTATGGAGTATATAAAATTGTCATACCATCATCTTAACTTTGAAGATCGTACTGCATTAATGCTTGAGTCAAGAA
>NZ_VOZD01000018.1:0-70091 GCF_013419915.1 Acinetobacter sp. YH12043 | reverse complement strand
TTCTTGACTCAAGCATTAATGCAGTACGATCTTCAAAGTTAAGATGATGGTATGACAATTTTATATACTCCATAAACCCTTTAAATTAATTAGGTGGTTTATGTCGCACTTCAAGTTTTACTCTGCCAAGTTATAAATTTAAGAACATTTAATGTTTTCAATTTCTAAAACATTTCTTTAATTAATTCTACAAAATAATTCATAAGATAATTGTTCTTACATAAGGTGAAAGGGTTTTCACGCTAAGCCTGAATATCTTACATAAGCAGACACCGCTCATACATGCCCAGAGAGTTTTATCCCCTACACTGAAATCAAGTTTTAGAAAATTAGAGGATTTCATATGAAACAGTTTTCGAAAATTCTAATACTCATTATGATAGGCCTTTATGGTACTTCTACTATTGCAGCAGATGCTATTCCTTTGGAAGCTAAAGCCGCCGCAGAAGCACAAAAAGCTGCACTAGAATATTCTGAAAATCAGAAGAGTGATTCAGACTCAGACTAAAAACAAAATAAAGCCCACGAAGGGCTTTATCTACATACGGGAATCATTAGGAAAAGTTATTTTAATAACTCAATGATTGTCCTACTCCATAAACCATCAAGGTAATAAGGAATACGACCAATGCGGAGACAGCTAATTCTGCTTTAGTCATGTGTTTTACCCTCATGGAGAGCTGTATATTATTTATACACCACATAAGCATAAAACCAAATAACAAAATATTACATAATCTTGAATATTTAAACTAAAGTAAAACAAAACATAAGAGAGTAAAACTATAAATTAAACCTTAATTATCAATCAATATGTTTTTAATTATCAATTACTTAATAAATTTTATTTAAAAGATTAATAGATTATTTCTTTGAAATCATAAAATAATCTTTGTTTATAAAAAATTTTTCTATGTAATATATTGCCATTCCAAAATTTAAGCTTTTGAACTTAATGTCTTTTTAAGTCATTTCGTAGGTTTTAATTTTACTATTTCATAATTTATTTTCCTTATATGATATCAAATTAAAACTAAACACCTGATATGTATTTTTAAATAATCAACACTGCTAATTTATTTTCAATAAAATTCTCTTTTTTTCCATAAAGATCATTTTTTATTATTTTTAAAACCTCAATATATAAATTTAAAGATCCTAAATAGAAGGATCTTTAAATTTTAAATTACTACATAGATTTGAGTACTTCTAACTCGAAATCAAGCTCCATCATCTTTTCTAGATTTGGTACAATCGCATTCACCCAAGTACCACTATTCCAGACTTTCAGAATTCCATTTTCTTCCTTATAGAATGCACAGTCCTGAGCTGATATATGATGAATAACCTGGGTTCCTTCTGGTATATTTCTCATACAGACCTCCACACATTTGGTTTATTTTTTAATTTAGCAGAAGATTTGAATTTTTCGTTTACATTGCTTTATAGAGTTGTATTAATTGACTATTTAATAGATTAATCATGTAACTTTAATTTTGATACAACTTTTCTTACTCATATTATCTAAAAATATTTAAATGATAAAAATAAAAAATCCCAACAATATATGTTGAGATTTTCTATTTATAATCAAATTAAACTAGCAGTAAATATGAATAATGCTCAGGCTATAAAATCTCGTAAAATGTGTTGATTTATTACTTCATCAAAACTTAGATTTGAAAGATTTTGCTTGTTATGTTTGACGGTTTTATAACAATAACTCGCTGCAATACCCATACTAATTAAAGTCAACAATTTCATTGTTCACCTCAAAATTAAAAATATTAGAAACTGTGAAATTAAAATATCAGCTTGCTTTGTAGTGGTCTAAGCCAGTTTGGAAAGCTTTTTGTATGGTATGTAAATTCGTCAAAACTATTTCAGGTCTATAAAAATCATTATCAATTTTTTGCTTTGCCTTGAATTGTCTTATTTTTTCCCTTAACTGACTCGACAAGTTCAGTAGAAAATGAAGATCATTGAGGATTAACATTCTTAAACGGAAGATCATATTTGAATACAAAAAGTACATCATTTTAAAGCGGCATGGTCGCAATCAAATTAGATGCAAAACATAAATTCGAGGAAGATAAATCAGAATCTGCTATGATAGCTTACACTTAGTGGACTCTTTTATGTCTTCCCTTATCTCCTATTTATAAGTAAAGGAGTATCACAATGGGCAACATGACTGCCACATCAGAATTATTTTATATATTTTAGTAGGTTAAAGTGAAAATTGTCATTCTTAACAAGCCTTATGACGTCCTCTCCCAATTTCGTCCAGATGAAAAACATCAGACTATGGCAGATTTCGTAGACGATCCGGATCTGCGTATTGCCGGTCGTCTGGATATGGATTCTGAAGGTTTGATGTTCCTGACCGATCATGGTGGTTTAAACCAATATATTACCAATCCAGCCAGCAAAAAATTCAAAACTTATCTGGTTCAGGTCGATGGGGATATAACCGAAGAAGCTCTAGAACAGCTTCGTAAAGGCGTTGAACTGAATGACGGTATTACGCTACCAGCCAAAGCAATTAAAGTCACTGAACCGGAATGGTTATGGGAACGTAATCCTCCTGTACGTTTCCGTGCTTCTGTTCCAACTTCATGGGTCGAAATTTCAATCTGTGAAGGTCGTAACCGTCAGGTTCGTCGTATGACTGCAGCAGTCGGCTTTCCTACATTACGTTTGATTCGCACCAAAATCGGTTCGATTGATCTGGTTCAATTAGGTTTACAGCCAGGTGAAACTAAAGAAATTGAACCCCTACTTTATCCAGACTTTAAAGATGTGCCTGCACAGGAACCGTATCGTTCGCGTTCTTATGTGAAGAAACCGGGTGGCACCGGTGGTAAACCGATTAACAAGAAAGTAACGAAAGACGGCACCAAGAAAAAAACCGGTACACCACGTATCTGGCAAATGGAAGAAGGTGAAAAACCACGTCGCAAGACCAATGGTACCACCCGTCCAAATACCAAGAGTCGTGGCCGTCGTACACGTTAAGCCACTGCTTAGATCGGGAAGATCAAACTAAAGACCACCCCTTGAGAATGGTTATTCACCTGAACTTCCCCCTGATGCAACTGCATAATCGACTGCACAATCGCCAAGCCCAAACCACCCGTTTGGGCTTTTTGATGCCGGCTGCTATCAACTTGATAAAAGCGTTCAAACAGATGGGCTAAATGCTGCTCGGGGATCTGTACACCTGCTGTCAGTACATCAATCCGACAGCTATTATTTTCTGTAGTCATCGCCGTGATTCTGATCTCACCATTTTTCTTTCCATACTGCACTGCGTTGCTGAGTAAATTGGCAAGCGCACGTTGCAGATGTTCCGGATGCGCAGCTATATTCAGTTGAGCCGGAATATCCGTATAAATAGATATATTTTTTTCTTCTGCCAGAAACTCAAAATATGCCAGCAAATCTTCTATGATCTGGCTAAGTTCTAGTGTCTGTTTTTCTATCTGATAGTGGCCATGTTCAACTCGGGCGATAAATAGCATGTTTTCAATCATCTGAGTTAGACGTTCATACTCTTCCAGATGGGAATACAGCAAATTTTCTAATTCATCGCGACTGCGTGACTTCGACAAGGCAATCTGGGTTTGCCCCATCAAGTTATTCAGGGGCGTTCGTAATTCATGGGAAATATCTTCAGAAAATCGGGCCAACTGTTCATAGCCTTGCTGTATTCGGTCCAGCATGGCATTCATAGCCTCTGTTAGTTGCTGCACCTCAATAGTTCGGGATGGCAACTCGATACGCTGATCCAGCTGCTGCACATTAATTTGCTGAGTGGCGTAAATTAATTGGCGCATGGATCGCAGTAGATAGTGTCCCATCAGCCAGGCTAACAAAGTAGATAAAATAATACCGAGCAGAGTGTATATCACTAATTTTATCAGGTAATGCTTTAAAACCTGTTGCCCTGCTACAAGTTGCTTACCGGCAATCAGTTGATAAGACTGTCCATTAAAGTCCACTTGCTTAAATGCCAAACGGGTCGTGGGTTGTTCAATCTTATTATTTTGATAATTCAGCTTGGTGTGATAATCCAATAGAGGAATAGCGATATTTAAAGGATTAATGTCAATCAAGGTATTCTGCGCGTTTTTAAGGATCAGTAAGTTATCTTCCTGTCCAAGCATATTCTCATAAAGCTCCGGATGTTCGATCAGCACCTGAAAGCTTTGTTGATCAGCCAGAAATATTTCAATCCTGGAAATCCGCAAGGCCAAGGCTTCATCCTGCTGTTGTTGCACCATCTGCTGCATATTGTGATAGGACAACCCGCCGATACTTAAAAAAACGATACAGGAAATAAGGCCAAAAGCGATACCGAGACGTGTGCCCAAATGCATTTTCATGCGTGCACATCCAGTTTATAACCCATACCACGTACAGTATGAATAAGTTTTGGACTGAAATGGTCATCAATTTTAGAACGTAATCGGCGTACGGCAACATCAACGACATTGGTGTCGGTATTGAAATTAATATTCCAGACTAGTGAAGCAATTTGTGTCCGGGTTAAAACTTCGGACTGGTGTTCCATCAGCAACTGTAAAAGCGCAAACTCCTTTTGGGTAAGCTCAATTTTTTGCTGGTCTCGAAATACTTCCCGGGTTAAACGATTCAGCTCTAAATTGGCCACCTGATACATTTCATGTTCAACTTTCGGTACACGGCGCAGCAGGCTTTTTATTCTGGCCAAGAGTTCGATATAAGAGAAAGGCTTGGTTAAATAGTCATCTGCACCCAGTTCCAATCCTTTGACCCGGTCAAGCACATGATCTTTGGCAGTCAGCATAAGTACGGGAACTTTAGAAAAAGTACGCAAGGTTTTGAGGACTTGCCAGCCGTCCAGGTCGGGCAGCATCACATCCAGCAATACCAGATCAACCTGTTGCTGTTCCAGCACCGATAAGGCATGCAGGCCATTATCCACCTGTGTAGTCTGGTAGCCGGATTCATTTAAGCCTGTAGCCAAGAAGCCGGCAATTTTGGCTTCATCTTCTACAATTAAAATATGCATGAGCTGAGTTTAATTAATTTCATACAGCGCAAAGATTACAAATTGGTAATCTGATTGTCATCCATGAGCTTCAATTCTTTGATTATGATCTTCTCAATTTCTATATGACTGAACATTATCATGAGAAGTAGATTAAATCAGAGAAAAATATTTTTATATCTAGCGAGTTTAGCAATGGTTAGCTTAAGCCATGCTGAATTAAAAACGGCCTATATTATGGACTTGAGTACAGCAAATCAGCTTACTGAGAACGTCATGCAAGCTTGTCAGAAAGCCAGCAAACCCGCTGCAGTCACAGTACTGGATCAAGGCGGCAATGTCTTGGCCAGTCAACGGCATGAATCTGTCGGAATTCACAATTTAACTGCATCACAGCGTAAAGCCTTTACTGCATACTCGACTAAGACCAGTACATTGGATTTCATGCGTCATGCACAAAAGAACCCGGATGCACAAAATTTAAATACCCTGGATGAATTGTTATTATTGGGCGGCGGGGTACCTGTGGTTTATAAAAACCAGCTCATTGGCGCTGTTGGCGTTGCAGGCTCTGGTGGCTCTGAACAGGATCATCAATGTGCCGCACAAGGCATTCAACATACTTTAAAACAACTTTAATTTTATCTATCTATTGAATAGGAACAGACCTATGAAAAAAATTATTTTTGGTGCTCTTCTAGCGGCGACAGTAAGCTTCTCTTTTGCACAGAATCCTTTAAGTGTGCATGTGCTGAATCAGGAAACTGGTCTGCCTTCCGCCAATGTCGCGGTGATTCTGGAAGCTCAGCAAGGTGACAAGTGGATAAAACTGAATGAGTTAAAAACAGATGCCAATGGCCGTATCAAAGAGTTTTATCCTAAAGATACAGCTTTACAGAAAGGCATCTATAAAGTGACCTTCAAAACCGGTGACTGGTTTAAGGCCAATAATCAACGCACCTTCTTCCCTGAAGTACCTGTGGTATTTACGATTGACGGTGCTTTGGAGCACTATCATATTCCGTTATTACTGAGCTCTTATGGTTATTCAACCTATCGTGGCAACTAATTCTTAATCCCTAAAAGCGTCATTTTCATGGCGCTTTATTTTGATAAGTAAAATGGCTGCATTTCATCATTCATCTGGCTTTCGCTTGTTATTTATCTCCTAGAGTGCTATTTATGATTCATATAATTAATATTTTTAAAATAAGTGTATCTAAAAAAGGAGTTTTGCAATGGATCAGCAAGTGAACCAGATGTTTAATCAGGACCGGTTAATTCAGTATCTCGGTGCGCATCTAATTTCTTATAACCACAATCATGCGAAGATTGAACTTAAAGTGTCTGAACAACATTTACAGGGGCATCAGACCTGTAACGGCGCTGTGATTTTTGCATTAGCTGATGCTGCATTTGCCATTGCCTGCAATACCGGCGAACATCCAGCAGTCGGCCAACATTGTGGTATTCATTATCTGAAACCGGCACTGCTCGGTGATACCCTTACCGCCATAGCTGAACATAAAGCCAGTAGCGGTCGCAGTGGGATTTACGATATTCAGATCCTGAATCAGAAAGATCAAATCGTGGCTGAATTCCGTGGAACCTCACGACTGATCGTTAAATAATTATTCTAAAACTTAATGCAATAAAAAAACCGGTGCATCAACACCGGTTTTTTAAAACAGCAAATGCTAAATTAAGCTTTCAACCATTTCTCAGCTTTAGTTTGATCTTCAACTTTCAATTCAACTTCAGTCAGTTCAGAACCACCATTTTGAACGTCAAAAGTCATCAGCTCATCACGACGGAATGCATGGATAGTATAAGTACCTTCCTGTTTCGCATATTTCTCGACAAGTTTCGTCGTTGCTTTAAGTCCATCAATCGCCACAATCACATCATTCGCTGAAAGGCCCGCTTTCACCCCTGCTCCATCACGACGTGCAGACTGAACCAGCACACCTTCAGGCTTATCTACAAGTTTCAAACCAAATGGTAATGACTTGTCATTTTTCAGCGTATAGCTCACGCCAAATTCAGGTAATAACTGATCTAATGGCAATTCATCAGTAGTATTGATCAGGTGATTAATCTGTTCTAACCAGTTATCACCAGTCAATTCCTGACACAATTCGAAAATAGTGCGTTCATTGACCTGAATGCCATTTTGCGTATTTTCATATAGCTTACGCATTAAAGCGTCCAGACTCGAGCCACGCAGACGTAGACCCAGATCAAGAGACAATGCGACTAAACAGCCTTTATTATAGTAGCTGGTACCGGCATTGTTTGAGTTTTCATCCTGACGATAGAATTTCACCCAGGCATCAAAGCTAGACTCAGACACCGACTGAATAAAACGTCCCGGGTTTTGAAGATAACGATCAATCTGCGCTTTAAGCAATGCAATATAAGATTCCTGATTGATCACGCCACTACGTAGCAGAATCAGGTCGTCATAATACGACGTAAACCCTTCAAAGATCCAAAGCAAAGAAGTATAGCCTTCTTTGTTCAGGTCATAATTCACGAAGTTTTCTGGACGAATAAATTTCACTAACCATGAATGGAAATACTCATGACTACATAGGCCAAGGAAACGCTGATAATCTTTCGATGGCTCTTCAGGCTCATCTGCTTTAGGAAAGTCATCACGCGGTGTAATCAGACTGGTTGAGTTTGGATGTTCCAGACCGCCATAGCTGTTCCCGGTGGCCATGGTCATAAAGGTATAATCACTGAATGGCGCAGAACCGAACATGGAAATTTCTGTCGCACAGATTTTCTCAATGTCCTGCTTCATACGCTGTTCATTCATCGCATGCTTGCCTGACACCACAAACTCATGCGGAATGCCATTGGCTTCAAAGCTGAAACGGGTCTGCTCTGCCAGTTCAAACGGCGCATCAATCAGTTCAGCATAGTTTTTAGCTTTTAAGGTATAACGACCTTTCACCAGACTTTTGGCCTGCATGCCCGTCGCAAGCTGGAAATGTTTCAGTTCATCCGGCAGGAATACTTCTACTTCAATTTCTTTATGTTCCTGACCTTCCAGCCCTAAACATGCACAAGCCGGGTTCACATAAAGACGGTTTTGATCCACATATGCACCACGAACAGACAGGTCATACGCATAGACATCATATTCCACCGTAATCAGTTCATGATCCGTATTGAATAAACGCCATTTATTCTTTTCAAACTTCTGGATTTGTAGCTGGCGTCCATCCTCATCATAAGCCTTGACCGCTTCAATATGCTTTGAGAACTCACGAATCAGGTAACTGCCCGGAATCCAGGTCGGTAAAGAAAGGACTTGCGTTGGATCTGCTAAAAAGCGAAGAGTTACGTGAATAAGATGCTGACGATAATCGTCAAATTCGATTTGATAATGCAACATAATGGGCGATATAAAATACAAATAAATGAGTTATAGCTTAGCTTAGCATTTTTTAGGCCAGTATTGCTTAGCTGTCGCATTTGTCTACATTTCTGACTAGCTATCCTTAAAAAAAAGGCATAGCATGCGTGAAAATTAAATCGTTCATCGACCGGTTGGTTATTAAGGAACACCTTTGAAATACATCATCTCACTGCTTGCAGTTCTTAGCCTGTTTGTGCCTGCAATTTCATATGCTGCCCTTCTGAATATTTTGCCTGAAAGCGTTGAAGCAGAAGCCTGGACCATTCTTGACTCACAGTCAGGCCAGGTCATTGCCGAACACAATGCCGACGTTCAACGTGCTCCAGCTTCCCTCACCAAAATGATGGTCGCTTATATTGCATTGAAAGAAATTCAGGCGGGTAAATTAGATAAAAGTGAAGTATTAACTGCAACACCGATTGTGAAAACAGTGATGTGGGATGAGTCACAAATGTACCTGAAAGAAGGTGAGCAGATTTCGATTGATCAACTTCTGGCAGGTCTGATTATCATGTCGGCGAATGATGCTGCTGTGACATTGGCAGAAAAAATTTCAGGTGATATTCCGAGCTTTGTCGAGCGAATGAATCGGGAAGCAAAAGCTTTAGGTATGGTTCATACCCATTTCCAGAATCCGGCCGGTATTACCATGCCTGAGCACTATTCTACTGCAGCGGATCTGGCGCGTTTGTCGGCAGCTGTAGTCAATCAGACTCCGGACTATCTATATTATTCCAAACAGCCAAGTTTTACCTATAACAACCATTTCCACCGTGCCACTAACCGTGTGTTGCAAGTGGACTCAAGCGTCGATGGTTTAAAAACTGGCTTTACTCGTGCAGCCGGCTATAACCTGGCGCTCACCGCCAATCGTCCAACTTATGATATGGAACTGCCCCACCGTCGTTTGATCGTGGTTGTTTTAGGTACCAAAAGTGCTGCCAAACGCGCTGAAGTGTCGCATAAGTTGATGAATCTGGCGTATACCTATACCCGTAATGAAGTCGCCATTAAAGACAAACAGCTACTCGCTGAATTACCGGTGATCAAATCGACTTTGAAAATGTTTAAGGTTCAGACTAAACAGCCGCAGATTATTACGACATCTTTATATGATCAGAATTATGCCATTGACCTGAACCAGTTCGATCAAAACCATCAACGGGTAATGTTGAATACAGGTGATGGTGTAATGCAAAGCATTGAACCGCTCCATGAAACCCAGACCCATATTAATGTAGAAATGACTGCTTCTGAGTTAATTGCACCTATGGCCAAAGTGATGCCATTAGCGACGATTCATGTCTATCAGAATAATCAGCTTATTCGTACCATCCAGATTGAAGATATGGTGGAACTTGAAGAAGCCAGTTTCTTCCAGAAATTTCTGAGCTGGTTATCCAGCTTCTTTAGCATCTTTGCAGAAAGTGCACCAAGTGCCAAACTCTATCCAATCCAGAAATAAACACTGAATACAGTTAGAAGGCCTCTCATTTGCCTTCTAACCCCCCTTAAATTTCTCCCTTTTCTCTCGTCAATTTTACCTCCCCTGACATAATTGCTACGTTTTGTAATTTGTATAACAATTCTAATCAAGACGGCCTGCTGCCCATGCCATAGTATATTTGGTCTAAATTTCTCTTATTTTTATTAGAAAAATAAATAGGTTAATAATATATGACAGCACATCTAATCGTAATTGTAGGTGGCGGCGCAGGTGGATTGGAGCTGGCTACTCAACTGGGCGAAACCTTAGGCAAAAGTGGTAAAGCGCATATTACGCTGGTAGATCAGAAACTGACGCATATCTGGAAACCCTTATTGCATGAAATTGCTGCAGGTACGCTTAATCCGCATGCAGAAGAAACCAATTATTTTAGTCATGCTGCAGCTCATAATTATCACTTTGTGCTGGGAACATTTGTTGATCTGGATCGTGAAGCTAAGGAAATTATTCTGGAAACAGATTACTTTTCTAAAAAATCCCAGCCTAAACAGAAGAAACACATCAGCTATGACACGCTAGTGCTAGCATTAGGTTCTACTTCCAATGATTTTAATACGGAAGGTGTTGCCCAATACTGTCATTTTCTCGACAGCCGCCAGCAGGCCGATGTCTTCCAGCAGGATCTGCTACATCTTTATCTCAATGCTCAAAATCAAACCTCTTCCCGTGAGCTTAAAATTGCCATTATTGGAGCCGGTGCAACTGGTGTAGAACTGGCTGCCGAGCTGGTGATCGCCAAACAAAACTTTTTTAAATATGGTCTGAACAAGATTGATCCAAATAAAGTCAAAATCACTTTGATTGAAGCCGCTGATCGGATCTTACCTGCACTGTCTGAGAAAATGGCTGAACACACCATGGAGCAACTCGATCGTCTAGGTATTGAGGTATTAACCAGTCATAGGGTCGCTAAAGTCGATGAAGACCAGATTTATTTTGCTGATGGTTCAAGCCTCGAAGCAGAAATTAAAGTCTGGGCTGCTGGAATTAAAGCACCTGAAGTTCTGGCAAAACTTAAAGAGCTGGAAAAAGACAATATTAATCGCCTAAAAGTTTATGCAACTCTGCAAACTTTATCAGACCCGGATATTTTCGTTTTTGGTGATTGTGCGCACTGTCAGCCTGAAGCAGATCAACCGGTTTTAGGCCCACGTGCGCAGGTTGCCAGCCAGCAGGCTGCTTTTCTGGTCAGAGCCTTAAAAGCACGCATTAATGGCGAAAGCTATTTACCGATGTTCAAGTTTTCTGACAAAGGTTCATTAGTGTCTTTAAGTCAAAACAGCGCTGTCGGTGAATTATTGGGTCAGGTCAATGTTCAAGGCTTTGTCGCGAAATCCATGTATGTATACCTATACCGGATTCATCAGGCCACCATTCATGGCTATACCCATGCTGGCCTATTAACTGCCAAAGACTTTGTTACACGAAAAATTGCACCCAAGCTGAAATTGCATTGAAATTGTAAATATTGTCCTCATATATGAAAAAATCGTCATTAAACATGTCAAATTGCATTTTTTTGCTATTTTTAGTCTACAAAAATACAATTTCACTTTATGATGTACCCTTAAAAAATTGAATGGATCAATTAATATGACTGCTATTGCAAATAACCTCGTGGTTTCTTTCCACTACACATTGACTAACGCAGAGGGTGAAACTCTCGACAAATCTCAAGGTGAACCACTTGCCTATTTGCACGGTGCAGGTAACATCATCCCTGGTTTAGAAAAAGCTTTAGAAGGCAAAACTGTTGGTGAAAAATTCACTGTAAATGTTCCTGCTGCTGAAGGCTATGGCGAATATAACCCAGAGCTAGTGCAAGAAGTGCCTAAACAAATGTTCCAAGGTGTAGACAACATCCAAGCAGGCATGCAATTCCAAGCACAAACTGATGACGGCGTTCAAATCGTAACTGTTAAAGCAGTTGAAGGTGACAATGTTGTTGTTGATGCTAACTTCCCGCTTGCTGGTCAAGATTTAACTTTCGAAGTTGAAATCGTGTCTATCCGTGAACCTTCTCAAGAAGAACTTGATCACGGTCACGTACACGGTGCAGGTGGTCACCACCACTAAGACTTCCCGGTCTTTAGCACAAAAAGGCAAAGTGAAAACTTTGCCTTTTTTATTGCCTTAAGATTTTAAATATAAAAAAGCAGGACTACTGCCCTGCTTTTCATCATTAAAATCGCGAATCACTCAAATTACGCAATCATTAACGTTTGTTATAGATCTGCATTGCTGCTGGCAGATTTTGACGCATTGCTGCGATACGCTGACTGTTCGATGGGTGAGTAGACAGGAAAGTCGCGCCAGTGCTACCACCTTCAAGCTTGTTCATTTTTTCCCAAAGAGTAATCGCTGCATTCGGGTTATAGCCAGCACGCGCCATGAGAGTTAAACCGCCCTGATCAGCACGGCTTTCTAGGTTACGTGAGTAAGGCAAGCCGATACCAATCTGGCTACCCAATTGTGCTACTGCAGCACCACCTTGTCCTACGCCCGCTGCATTTAAACCAATACCCAATGCCAGATCAGTCAGGGCTTGTGCACCAAGTTTCTGTTTCGCGTGCTCTTCCAGGGCATGGACCATTTCATGACCCATAATGGCTGCGATCTCAGCATCGGTCAGATTCAACTTATTCACGATACCGGTATAGAACACCACTTTACCACCAGGTGCGACAAAAGCGTTGACCTGATCAGATTTTAGTACGGCTAACTGCCATTGGAATGCAGTACCCGTCTGGTTCAGCTGGTTGGCATAAGGTTTTAAACGGTTAAAAACAGCATTAATACGACTATATGTCGCTGAACTGGTATCCAGCTGGCCTTTCGCTTTAGCGTCTGCCACCATGGCATTGTAGCTTTGGCTGGCTGAAGCATTTAAAGTCGCAGTATCTGCACCTGCAATATCGGCAATAGTTGTACAACCAGACAAAGTAATGGCTGCGGCTGCACCCATACCTAACAAGAATTTATTTTTCATTATAGTGACTCCACCATAAGCAAAAGGTTAATTTACATTGTAAAAAATTATAAGTTAAAGGCTAGAGCAACTAAATGTACAATTACTTCATCTTGTTATATTTTATGTAATTTTAACCCCAATACTGTATCGTAAGCCAATAAATCAGACAGACAATATTTAAACCTAAATATAAATGACACAAAGGTTTAATTTTTTCTTCTAAAATTTCACTTTTACGCTTAAAAAATAGAAAAGCATTTTGCAGCAAGATGACAGGTACTAGTACACAGGCAATGATCACGCTCAAGCCAATGAATGCCCCATAAATAATGTCAGGATCCTGAGTTTGGGCACGGATAATCAACATCGCAATGGTCGGAGCGCCACCCATCGCGAATAACAAGGAATAGAACATCGTTCCCGAGATATTTTTATGCATCCTGCATACTCATATTTTATTTTGTTTTATTCTAACAAGCACCATGCCACTGCACAGCACTTGCTGTTAAGACTTTAGTCCTGAATTTCCAAATTATTTCTTAGCCTTATATACCGTCATCGCTTCAGGCATCAGCTGTTGCAAGACTGCAATTCGGTCATCATTTGTTGGATGCGTAGATGTAAATTTATTCAGGACGCTATTGCCACGGCTGTCTTGCGCATTCATTTTTTGCCACAACGTAATCGCTGCATTCGGGTTATAGCCCGCTCGTGCCATTAGCATGAGCCCGCCTTTATCGGCACGGCTTTCCAGATTACGTGAGAATGGCAAGCCCACACCAAATTGAGCACCCATATCCAGCAGTAGCCCACCATAACCACCAGCGGACTGCCCGACATACTTGCTACCGATACTTACTGCCAAATCGGTAAGTGCTTGCGCTCCTACCTTATTTTTAGAATGTTCCTCAAGCGCGTGCACCATTTCATGTCCCATGATGGCAGCAACTTCATCGTCTGTAAGTTTTAGTGTGTCGACAATACCCGTATAGAACACCACCTTGCCACCTGGTGCGACATAGGCATTAATCTCGTTAGATTTGATCACAGCCACTTGCCAGTCAAACTTCTGCCCAGTCTGATTCAGTTGATCCGCATACGGCTTCATTTTCAGGAAAACCCGATTTACTTTTTTATAGGTGGCAGAAGTCGTATCCAGAATCTGTTTCTGCTTGGCCTCTGTCAGCATCTGATTATAGCTTTGTGCTGCACTCAGATTTAATGTAGCTGAATCAGCTCCCATCAAATCTGCAACCGTAGTACACCCCGTTAATGTGGTCGCGATAACCATCCCCGCCAATAAATTTTTATATTTCATAACCTTCTCAAATATATAAGGTCAAAACATCATAAAGAATCCGAACAGGTTTTCAATCATTTTTATAAGCTCGCTCAAATAAAAAACCCTGTGAAATCACAGGGTTTTTTATCATTTTCAGCTTAAAGAATTAAGCATCAAACGGGTGGCGAAGAATAATGGTTTCTTCACGGTCTGGACCAGTTGAAATGATGTCGATTGGACATTCAATCAATTGTTCAAGACGTTTCACATAGTTAATTGCCGCTTGTGGCAATTGATCTAGTGATTTCGCACCGAAAGTAGATTCTTTCCAGCCTGGCATAGTCTCGTAAATTGGTTTTAAAGTTTCAAATGCAAGCGCATCAGAAGAACCAACACAGCCAGAATCAGCAGATTCGTAACCTACACAGATTTTCACTTCTTCCAAACCGTCAAGAACGTCAAGTTTAGTCAAGCAAATACCAGACAGTGAGTTCACTTCTACTGAACGACGCAGGATTTCAGCATCGAACCAGCCACAACGACGTTGACGGCCAGTGGACGCACCAAATTCTGAACCTACAGTACCCAGGTGTTTACCAATTGCATCACCTGTATCTGTTGCAGCGTCATACACCAACTCAGTTGGGAATGGACCTGAACCTACACGAGTAGTATACGCTTTAGTAATACCAAGAACGTAGTCAAGGTGTAATGGACCAAGACCTGAACCTGAGCTTACGCCACCAGCAGTCGTGTTTGAAGAAGTCACGTACGGATATGTACCGTGGTCAACGTCAAGCAATGAACCTTGTGCACCTTCGAACATGATTTTCTTGCCAGCTTTACGGTAAGCGTGAAGTTCACCAGTCACGTCCATAACCATAGGCTCGATCACTTTGCGCCATTCGTCGCAAAGCGCAAGTACGTCTTCAACTTTAACTGCTTCAACACCGAAGAATTGAGTCAATTGGAAGTTGTGGTATTCAAGCAATTCTTCAAGCTGAGCTTTCAGATGTTCGCCACCACGTACCAGGTCAGCAACACGGATTGCACGACGCGCTACTTTATCTTCATAAGCAGGACCAATCCCACGACCAGTTGTACCAATTTTCGCATTACCACGTTTTTTCTCACGAGCTTGGTCAAGTGCGATGTGGTGTGGAAGAATCAATGGACAGTTTGGAGAAATGCGTAGACGTTCACGTACTGGCACGCCTTCTTTTTCAAGAATATCCATCTCTTTGATGAGCGCTTCAGGTGAAAGAACCACACCATTACCAATTAAGCACAATACGTTTTCACGTAAAATACCTGATGGAATGAGGTGTAATACAGTTTTCTTACCACCAACCACGAGAGTATGACCTGCGTTATGTCCGCCTTGATAACGAACTACTGCAGCCGCTTGATCTGTGAGCAGGTCGACGATTTTACCCTTACCTTCGTCGCCCCATTGGGTACCAAGTACCACAACATTCTTGCCCATAATAGCCTCATTACATCATGCTGTTAAAGTTGAAAGTCCCACTCAGCGACATGAACACTGAGTAAAACAATTAAAGCGATTAAATCGTTTTGATGGTCCACTCACCGTCCACATTCACCAGCTGGTGAGTTGCATACGGTACCGAGTTTAAATCATCATTACCTAATAACTGAATTACACTTAAGCCTTGTGCACGGGTTGCCTGAATCGCATTTAACAGCGCAGCATCTGTACCCTTAGGTGCTACCACAACTTTAGCTGTAGCAAACTTGCCTGCACTTAAAGCATATAAGTCACAAGAGAAACCAGTTGCCGGACGTGCACGACCAAAATGCTCACCAATGCCATCATAACGGCCACCTTGTGCCAGTGCCGCAGCACGGTTCGGTGCATAAACTGCATACATCAAACCTGTATGATAATGGTATGAACGTAATTCAACGACATCAATCCCAATATGCAGATTCGGCCAGCGTGCCTGAACTTCATTTTTGGTGGTTTGCAGTGCATCAAATGCCTGTTTGAAGGCTGGATTTTCTAATACTTCAGCACTTAAATTCGTTTTTAAGGCATCCAGGTCACTTGCAAAGCGGCCAAGCGTATAGAAGTCTGAACCAAACTTAAGATTTGCAGTAAATTCAGCCAGTTCCGGCAATGCTTTACGTTGATACAGATCAGACAGTTGGCGTTCGGTTGCTTTACTTAAACCCGCTTGTGCAATCAGACTACGGAACAGACCAACATGACCTAAGTCAAGGTGGACGCCGTCGGCCAGACCCGCTTCCTGAATCAGGCTGATCATCAGGTCAACCATTTCCACGTCAGCGTCAATGCTGTCTGAACCAAATAATTCTGCACCTAACTGCAATGGTGCACGTGTGGTATTAAATCCTTGAGGTTTCGTATGTAAAACCGTACCCGCATAACAATAACGAGCCACACCTTCCACTGGATGTACATGCGCATCGATACGAGCCACTTGTGGTGTCATATCGGCACGCACACCAAGCAAACGGCCAGACAACTGGTCGATCACTTTAAAAGTGGCTAAGTCTAAATCCTGATTCGATTCTGAGAGAGAAGATAGAGATTCAATGTATTCAATAAATGGCGTGTACACCAGCTGATAACCTCGAGATGCGAGGAAATCCAGTGATTGACGGCGCAGGCTTTCGATGACTTGCGCTTGTTCTGGTAATACATCAGCTACACCATCAGGTAATAACCATGTCTCTGAAATGGGCATGTTGTAAACCTAAATTCTTGTCAGCGCGGAATAAACCGCATAAAAAAATCGGGAGCACACCCGATTTCTCCTAGTCTAGCACGATCGTTTAGGCTGTGCATCGCAATTTTGATAATTTTCTCTGACTGAACAAAGGACTTAGATAGATAAACCAAACCATCTCCCTCTTATCAAGAGAAAATAGGCTGAATAAAATTTAACAACCAACATATCAACTTGATTTTCTAATATATTTCCCCAACCAAAACAATGACGAAAAACTTATTCTTGATTCAATCCTCATCTATCCAAGGGTAAGAATTTATAAAATATCAGTACTAGATGCTTAAAAATAATCCTATACAAAAACCTAATGTGCAGACTTAAATGACCAAGAAAACAGCATCATTCTGGTAGAGTTTAAAGGGACTGCAAAGACTCCGGTATTTCTTATAAACTTTCTTTCTCCTTCTAGAATAAAACCCGATCATCTCATGCCTCCCTTTCAGCCACGTATAACGCCTTCTGATGCCACTCCTCTGAGTGAGTTTCAGCGTGGTGTGAAAGACTGCATACCTTTATTATTGGGTGTAATTCCTCTGGCGCTGGTCTTGGGCGCAACAGCAGTACAAAAAGATTTTAGCCTGCTTGAGGTTCCCTTGCTGACCGGGCTGAACTTTGCTGGCGGTTCCGAGTTTGCAGTTTTAGAAGCCTGGACTGATCCACCGCATCTGCTTACCTTAATCTTTATTACTTTTCTCATTAACAGCCGCTATATTCTGCTCGGTGCCAGTCTGGTACCTTATTTAAGACATCTTCCAAATCGAAAAATCTTTCCGGCATTATTTTTTATGGTCGATGAAAGCTGGGCCTTAAGCCTGACAGATGCACAGCGTCGACTGGCACAGTTTGGTTATCGATATGCTTTTAGTCTGCCTTATTATGCCGGGCTATGTATTGTTCTTTATCTGGCTTGGGTCGGCTTTACGACACTCGGTGCCCTGCTTGGACCTGTGCTAGGTGATATTAACCGTTTTGGTTTTGATATGGCTTTCCCCGCCATTATGCTGGTTTTGCTGAAAGGCATGTGGAAAGGCTTTACTGAAGCGAGGTCTTGGCTAATCAGTTTTATTTGTGCTGCTCTAGCTTATAGCTATCTACCGGGAAACTGGTATGTGCTGATTGGCGCACTTGCAGGCATTACCTCTGCCTTCTGGCTCATTCAGAAGGATGAAGCATGATTCAGATGAGCACTTTTATCGCAATCTTATTGGTGGCGCTAACGACTTACTGCGCCCGGATACTTGGCTATGTCCTACTCAAGAACAAAACCTTAAATAATCGTCAGCGTAAAATTCTGGAAGTGATTCCAGGTTGTGTACTGATTTCGATGATCACCCCATATTTTTTACGAGATGATCCGGCTGATCTGATCGCTATAATATCGACACTATTCGCTGCATCACGCTTTGGGATGCTGCCAACCATTTTGATTAGCATGGCCTCGGCAGCTATTTTAAGAACCTTACTAGTTTAAATCCTTTATATAAGGCTAAGCCAGCATGAAAGGGTCTTATGACTTTGGTTCTACTACTTTAGCGAGCAGATTTACCAGTTCTGCATTTTGCAGCTCAACTTTTTGCAGTTTGGCTGTAGTCTGATCTAGTACTTCCTGCTGTACATGCATCTTTTTCGCCAGATCCTGCATAATTTCCAAGGTCTTTTTTAAATTTTCTTCCAGATGTGCCACTTTTTCCTCAACTGGCACGCCTTCCACATTTTGTGAACTCTCATTATTATTAAATTGCAGCCAGATCAAAAAAATCACAGCCAAGGTCAGTAATATAATAAATCCCCAGATCAACATCATGTGCTTGCTCTTATTCCATTTAATTATCTTCATCTTAACGAAAAAATATCCAGATCACAGAAATATTCGGCATAAATCCAGAGCTTTTCGATCAATTACGTTCAACTTCTTATTCATTTTCTTCTAATTTTTTAATCTTGTATAAAAAAGCACCCCATTTGGGATGCTTTCAAAATAGCTTAATCTGTATAAAAGGATTCACAGAGATCCAGCAAACGGTTGGCATAACCCCATTCATTATCATACCAGGCAAATACTTTAGCCTGATGCCCCACTACCAGGGTTTGGGTCAGATCCACAATCAATGAGTAAGGCGAATGATTAAAGTCTGAAGATACTAAAGGCTCATCTGTCACAGACATGATTTCAGCAAAATCCTGACGTGCAGCGTTCATTAATAGTTCATTTAACTGATGATCAGTAATGGGTGACTGAGAAATAAAAGTCAGATCAATTGCTGCGACATTAATGGTTGGCACGCGAATCGAATAACCATCAATCCGGTTCTCCATCTTCGGCATTACGCGTTTTAAAGCACCCAAAGCTGAAGATGTGGTTGGAATAATATTTTGCCCGGAAGCACGGGCACGTCTTAAATCACGATGGGCATGATCCAGTACTGACTGATCCGCAGTCACCGCATGAATTTCAGTCATCAGTGCAGTCTCAATCCCAAAGGCATCATCAATGATTTTGACTAGCGGTACCAATGCCTGCGTAGTACAAGACACGCTAGAAATAATCTGGTCACTTTCTTTGACATCACGATGGTTGACGCCATAGACAATTGCAGCATCCACCGTATCAAACGGTGCAGCGCCGATAATCACCCGTTTTGCCCCGGCAGTAATATGCTGAGTCGCAGCCTCACGCGAACGGAATAAGCCGGTACATTCCAATACCACATCAATATTCAGTTCATGCCATGGCATTTCCACCGGATTCGCCTGTCTTAACACCTGAACTTTCTGATAAGCATCGCGATAAGTGACATGCAGGTAGGCATACTCATCTTCATACGTCAGATCAACCTGCCCCGGGAAACGGCCATGAGTAGAATCATATTTAAATAAATGCAATAAGGTTTCAACGTCGGCAACGTCATTAATGGAAACGATGTCAAAATTAAAATCTTTCGGATTTTCAAACCATGCACGCAACACATTGCGTCCGATTCGTCCAAAACCATTAATTGCGATACGTTGCATCGACGTTCCCTACTGCGGCATAAAACTTTATGCGCCTATATTAATGGAATTATCCAGCTGACTGATAACTATTCAGCTAAATCCACTAAAAATTACACAGAATGTCCAATATTTCATCGAAAAATTCATGCTTTACTTGAAGCAATCCAGTCTTTCTATCAGCGAGAATGAAGATAAATTGCTGTAATGACAATAGCTTTTGATTTTGCAGGGCATTTTTCTGATTTTTCCAATATTCATTCCTTATAGTTTTATGATCTATAAATATGAAAATCATTGGTTGAACAGGCATTTTCCGTTATAATTTGGCGTTTTTAAATATTTAAGCCCCGCATTGCAGCAGAGAACCAACCTTCTTGTCAGACTGTGATGTTTTTAGCCAAATCGGAAATTATGGAGTGACTTGGTTGTGAGTACTCGTTTTATGACATCAGCTGAAATTCGCGAAGCTTTTTTAAGCTACTTTGAATCGCAAGGGCATACACGTGTCGCGTCGAGTTCTCTGGTTCCTGCCAACGACCCAACATTATTGTTTACCAATGCTGGTATGAACCAGTTTAAAGACTGCTTCCTGGGTCTGGAAAAACGTGACTACGTTCGTGCAACATCTTCACAAAAATGTGTACGTGCAGGTGGTAAACACAACGACTTAGATAACGTTGGCTACACAGCTCGTCACCACACATTCTTTGAAATGCTGGGTAACTTCTCGTTTGGTGATTACTTCAAACGTGATGCGATTAAATTTGCCTGGGAATTTCTGACCGGCGACAAATGGCTGGCACTGCCTAAAGACAAATTGTACGTAACTGTGTATCACACTGATGACGAAGCGTTTGATATCTGGAATAAAGAAGTTGGTCTAGATGCCAGCCGTATTATCCGCATTGGTGATAACAAAGGCGAAAAATACGCATCAGACAATTTCTGGGCAATGGGCGATACTGGTCCTTGTGGTCCATGTTCTGAAATCTTCTATGATCACGGTGAGCACATTTGGGGTGGCCTGCCTGGTACACCTGAAGAAGATGGCGACCGTTTCATCGAAATCTGGAACAACGTATTCATGCAGTTCAACCGTACTGCGGATGGCGTCCTGCACCCTCTTCCAGCACCTTCTGTTGATACCGGTATGGGCCTTGAGCGTATTTCTGCGGTTCTGCAACATGTCAACTCTAACTATGAAATCGACCTGTTCCAAAATCTGTTAAAAGCTGCTGCTGAAATCATTGGTCTAGATACTTCAGACATTGAAGCGAAAGCACAAGCTGAAAACAAACCGGTTGAATACCCTGCTTCTCTTAAAGTGGTTGCTGACCATGCACGTTCATGCTGCTTCCTGATCGCAGATGGCGTGAACCCTTCTAACGAAGGCCGTGGTTATGTACTGCGTCGTATCATTCGTCGTGCAGTTCGTCACGGTAACAAACTGGGTGCGACTGGTTCATTCTTCCACAAAATGCTTCAGCCTTTAATTGATGTGATGGGCGCAGCTTATCCTGAACTTGAAGCAAACAAAGCACGTATCGAAGCCGCTTTGCTGAAAGAAGAAGAACAGTTTGCTAAAACACTTGAGCAAGGTCTGAAATTGCTTGAAGGCGAACTGGCAAATCTGAAAGGCTCTGTGATTCCGGGTGAAATCGTATTCAAACTTTATGACACTTATGGCTTCCCAACTGACCTTACAGCAGATATCGCACGTGAACGTGACTTAACCATTGATGAAGCTGGTTTTGAGAAAGAAATGGCTGCACAACGTCAACGCGCACGTGATGCAGGTAAATTCGCAATCGACTATAACAGCGTTGTTAAAGTTGAAGGCGAAACTCAGTTTGAAGGTTATGACGCAACAGCAGGTCAAGGTCAAATCATCGCAATCTATAAAGATGGCGAACAGGTTGACGAAGTGGTTGAAGGCGACGAAGCATTAATCGTTCTTAACCAGACTCCTTTCTATGCAGAAAGCGGTGGTCAAATCGGTGATACAGGACTCTTCAAAAACGATACCGGTATTTTCGAAGTTCAAGATACCAAAAAATCTGGTGGTGCATTCGTTCACCAAGGTATCGTGACTATGGGTAACTTGAAAGTTACTCAAAACGTGGAAGCAACGGTTAAAGCCGACATTCGTGCCGCAACTGCACGTAACCACTCTGCAACTCACTTGCTACACGCTGCCCTACGTCAAATCCTGGGTTCACACGTACAACAAAAAGGTTCATTGGTTGCGTCTGACGTATTACGTTTCGACTTTGCTAACGATCAGCCTGTAACGTTTGAGCAACTACAAGAAATTGAACGTCTGGTAAATGCCGAAGTGATTGCCAACACGCCTGTTACCACTGAACTGCTCGACATCGAATCTGCGAAAGCCAAAGGTGCGATGATGCTGTTCGGTGAGAAATACGGTGAAGAAGTTCGCGTATTGTCTATGGGTTCAGTGATTGACGAAAAAAACTTCTCAATCGAGCTGTGTGGCGGTATTCACGTGAAACGTACAGGTGACATCGGTCTGTTCAAAATCACTTCTGAAGGTGGTGTCGCAGCAGGTGTACGTCGTATTGAAGCCGTAACCGGTACTAAAGCGGTTGAAGCCGTACAGAAAGTCGATCGTGATGTTCAATATATCAATGGTTTGTTAAAAGCACAGAACCATCAAACAGTCGAAAAAGTTGAAGCTGTGGTGGACACTGCGCATCAATTGCAAAAACAGATCGAACAGCTGAATCAAAAATTGGCAAGCCTACAAGCCGGTGAACTTTTAAGCCAGGTTCAAGAGCTTGCTGGTCGTAAAACATTAATCACGACTGTTCAGGGTATGGATGCGAAAGCACTACGTAACCTGCACGATGGTGTGAAATCAAAATTAGAAAATGCAGTCATTGTTCTTGCAGGTGTAGAGGGTGACAAGGTTAGCTTGATTGCATCTGTAGCTAAAGACTTTACTGCTTCTATTAAAGCGGGTGACATCATCAAACACTTGGCAACTGAGCTAGGTGGTAAAGGTGGTGGTAAACCTGACTTGGCACAAGGTGGCGCGCCACTTAACGAGAAGTTTGCTCCAGTGATGGCTGATTTAGCAGCTTGGCTTGAAGCAAAATAAAAACTTCATTTTGTGTAACTGACCCTGATCGGAAAATCAGGGTCATGGTTTATATGGAACAACTATGGCATTAATCGTTCAAAAATATGGCGGTACCTCAATGGGTACTCCCGAGCGCATTCTCAATGTTGCTCGTCGTGTGAAGCGCTGGCATGACCATGGCCACAAGATGGTTGTAGTCGTATCTGCTATGAGTGGTGAAACCAACCGCTTGCTTGCTCTCGCGAAAGCCATTACCGAAACCCCTGACCCACGTGAACTTGACCAAATGGTTTCTACGGGTGAACAGGTAACGATTTCCATGTTAGCTATGGCGCTGAATTCAATTGGCGTTGAAGCTAAATCTTTAACTGGTCGCCAGGTTGGTATTAAAACTGACAGTGCATTCACCAAAGCACGTATCGAATCTATTGATACCGATGTATTGACTGAAAACCTGGATGCAGGCCGCGTGATCGTGGTGGCTGGTTTCCAGGGCTTTGATGCTGATGGCAATACCACAACTTTAGGCCGTGGTGGTTCTGATACTTCAGGTGTCGCACTTGCTGCAGCGCTTAAAGCGGATGAATGTCAGATTTACACAGACGTTGATGGCGTATATACGACTGACCCTCGTGTTGCGCCTAAAGCGAAAAAAGTAGACCGTATCTCTTTCGAAGAAATGCTGGAAATGGCATCTTTAGGTTCTAAAGTTCTTCAAATTCGCTCTGTAGAATTTGCAGGCAAGTACCAAGTGCCTTTACGCGTACTCTCAAGCTTCGATAATGACAATGATGGCGCATTTGACGAAGACTTCAAAAACAACGTCGGAACTCTTATTACTACTGAACTGGAAGACAACATGGAACAGCCAATTATCTCTGGTATCGCGTTCAACCGCGACGAAGCTAAACTGACTATTCTGGGTGTTCCAGATGAGCCAGGTATTGCATCTAAAATTCTTAAACCAATTGGTGATGCCAATATCGAAGTGGATATGATTATCCAGAACGTTGAAGAAGATGGTACAACTGATTTCACGTTTACTGTAAACCGCGGTGAACTCGCTAAAGCCAAAAAAATCCTTGAAGAAACTGCTCAAGCGATTGGCGCACGTGAAGTTGCAACTCGTGATGACATCGTAAAAGTGTCTATCGTAGGTGTAGGTATGCGTTCTCACGCTGGTGTAGCGAGCAAAATGTTCACTGCCCTTGCTGATGAAGGCATCAACATCCTGATGATTTCAACTTCTGAAATCAAGATTTCAGTAATTATCGAAGAGAATTATCTTGAGCTTGCAGTTCGCTCACTTCACACTGCGTTTGGTTTAGACCGTGAACATGGTGAATCTAGCGCACGCGCTTAAGAGAACTACAAAATACCGTCATTGTCTGACAGTATTTCATTAAATCTCTACAAAAATGCAGGGCCACTATAGTTTTTTTTATAGTGGCTCTGTTATATTAAGCCTAAGGATTTTCAACAGCCTGGATAGTTAACCTCTTCATTTCATGGACAGGACTTTCTATTCAAACTTTAATTATATAATTTTAGGTTGTGTTTTTTTATTACATTCAATAGATTGCAGGTTTTGCATTTTGCAAGGAGAGAAACATGCTGATTTTGACTCGACGCGTCGGGGAAACTTTAATGATCGGAGACCAAGTCAGCGTGACTGTACTTGGCGTAAAAGGCAACCAGGTTCGTATTGGGGTAAATGCTCCGAAAGAAGTCTCTGTACACCGTGAAGAGATTTACCAGCGTATCCAGCATGAACGTGCAATGCATGAACATCTTCAGCATATTGACCAGGATTATCAGCCTTCTTCTTATGAAGATGATAACCAGACACAAAATAACTTTAACCGTTAATTTTGTATGAATATAAAAGCGGCTTTTAAGCCGCTTTTAATTTGTCTAATTTTCAACTACATAGCAAAATAATCAGACTTTATCC
The DNA here is from genome assembly GCF_013419915.1 of Acinetobacter sp. YH12043. NCBI lineage: Bacteria > Pseudomonadati > Pseudomonadota > Gammaproteobacteria > Moraxellales > Moraxellaceae > Acinetobacter > Acinetobacter sp. YH12043. The sequence goes on along the minus strand of NZ_VOZD01000018.1, from coordinate 45,038 downwards.
TGCCTGCTGCTGATCAAGCAACGCTGCCAGCACTTTTTTCACCGGTCCGAAACTACGACGGTGCTCATCAATCACCCCGTGTAAGGCAATCGCTTCAAAATGTGCTTTGGTCGGATAACCCTTATGCTTGGCAAAGCCAAATTGTGGATACTTCTGATCCATCTCTACCATCTGACGATCCCGGGTTACTTTCGCCAGGATACTGGCTGCTGAAATCTCAGGATGCAAGGCATCCCCACCTACGACGGCATCACAGCTCATCGCAAGGCCGTGAGGAATCTTGTTGCCATCGACCAGTACATGTTCCGGCTGAATGCTTAATGCTTCCACAGCGCGGCGCATTGCCAGCAAAGAGGCCTGCAAAATATTATGCTCGTCGATTTCTGCCGCAGAGGCTTCAGCGATGGCCCAAGCCAGTGCTTTTTCCTGAATCTCAATAAAAAGTTTTTCGCGCTTCTTCTCGCTTAGCTTCTTGGAATCATTTAAGCCCTCAATCGGGTTATTCGGATCCAATATCACAGCCGCAGCGACCACCGATCCTACTAATGGCCCACGCCCTGCTTCATCTACACCAGCAATATTCATTTTATTTCCCATAAAAAATAGGCTGAACCAGTCAGCCTATTCAAATTTGATTTTGACTTAGTTTACCGCTTCAGCCACACAAGCGTTAATAGTATTTGCAACGACATTGCCTACAATAGTCGCACGTGCTGCTGGGTCAATTGCTGCAGTCGCCAAATCTACCGCAGTCACGTTTTGTGGTGCTTTTTCACTCACGCAACCACAAATTTCAGACTGGATATTCTGTTTTTGTGTTTCTGTCATTAAACGTGTTGCAGTTTGCCAAGCCGGAATATTATTTAGTTCAGTAACACATTTTGCATTGATGGCAATTTTAATGGCTGCAGAACCGAGTTGCTGACCTGTACTTGCTTGAGTTGGGGTGCCTGTACCTTGGGGTGCTACGCAGGCAGAAAGAACAAGTGCTAATGGAGCAACAACAGCCAATAATTTTTTCACGGATTTTATCCTTTTTTCAACTTTTAAAATATGCAGCTATTGTGCCGAAGTTTATCGCAATAAGAAATCTAAAAATGCGCCATGATGTCTAATCTGCGCACAGCCAGATTCACAGCCATCACAGGAAAGAAGACTCACTACTCATTTAAGGGTAAGGCCTGAATAAGCCAGCACCCAAAAATCCTTAATTGATAAACTCGCCCATACAGCCTTTTAAGCTATTGGCAATTGCTTTACGGGTCAGCTCTTTTTTAGTTTCTTCATCAACGGTTGCTTTTAACAGGGTTTTAGCCGGAACACCTTCCAAGGCATGCTCACCTACACAGCCACATACTTTTTGCTGTAAATGCTGTTTATTGGCTTCAGCCATGAAATAAGTACCCATTTTCCAGACTTTGGAATCTTTCAGCTCTTGGCCACACTGATATTCAATCAGAGGTTTCAGGGCTTTCTGAGTCATTGAGGTATCTGCACAAGCAGGATTGATTAAGCTAACAGCCAGAACAGGCCACAGGAATTTTAATTTCATCTTTGGTTCACAGATCAGATTAAATAAAAAGGCAGAGCGAACTCCACCCTCTTTGGGCTAACAAATTTACTGGAATGATATTTTAAACGAGTGCCTGAATCAGGCTGATCCATTTCTGTTTTTCAGCATCAGAAATAAATGAAGCTTCAAAAGAATTGATCGCCAGCTGTTTTAGCTCATCATTGCTTAGGTCCAAAGCTTCAGCAATGGCAATGAAATTGTCATTCATATAACCACCGAAATACGATGGATCATCTGAATTCACTGTGACATGCACGCCGTGCTGCAACAGGCGACGGATATTATGCTGCTGCATATCATCTACCACACACAGTTTCAGGTTTGAAAGTGGACATACTGTAAGCGGCATCTTCTCTGCAATCAAACGCTGCATCAATTCTGGATCTTCCTCAGAACGTACCCCATGATCAATACGGTTTACTTTTAATAAATCCAAAGCTTCCCAGACATATTCTGCCGGACCTTCTTCACCCGCATGTGCAACCACCAGAAAACCGGCTTCACGCGCTTTGGCAAAGACACGTTCAAACTTAGACGGTGGATGCCCGACTTCACTTGAATCCAGCCCTACTCCAATGATTTGATTTTTATAAGACAGCGCTTGCTCTAATGTCTCAAATGCTGCCTCTTCACTTAAATGACGTAAGAAGCACATAATCAGATGTGAAGTAATGCCTAATTTAGCTTTCGCATCATCGCAGACTTTCTGCAAGCCATTAATCACGGTTTCAAAGGCAATGCCACGATCAGTATGCGTTTGCGGATCAAAGAACATTTCAGTATGCACGACATTATCATCCGCACATTTTTCAAAATATGCCCAAGCCAGATCATAAAAGTCCTGTTCATGAATCAGAACATTGGCACCCGCGTAGTAGATATCCAAGAAAGATTGCAGATTATGGAAATTATAAGCCTGCTTCACTTCCTCAACTGATTTATAAGGAATGCTAATTTCATTACGCTGTGCAATCGCAAACATTAACTCAGGTTCAAAGGTACCTTCGATATGCACATGCAGCTCAGCCTTTGGCAAGGCCTGAATCAATTCAAGACGGTTCATCGCTACTCCTGATTAAACCTGAGAAAAATAAAAAAGGGTGCAAACTGAGTTTACACCCTTTTGATATTCGACAAAAATTAGCCGCCAAACATCCAGAACTTCAATGCCCATAGTACTGCGATGATCCATACCATGTATGGAACAGTTTTCGCTTTACCTGTCAGCAGTTTAATCAGCGCATAGCTGATAAAACCCATTGCGATACCATCTGCAATTGAGTACGTAAATGGCATGAATACGATGGTCAGGAACGCCGGAACCGCTTCAGTAATATCATCCCATTCAATATGGACAATACCCTGAATCATCAATACACCGACAAATAGCAATGCTGGAGCAGTAGCAAAACCTGGTACAGATTGAGCCAATGGAGCCAGGAACAAGCAGGCAATGAACAGCAAGCCAACCACAACTGCAGTCAGACCGGTACGACCACCTGCTGCAACACCCGCTGATGACTCAATATAAGGTGTAGTTGAAGAAGTACCCAAAGCAGCACCTGCAACAATCGCAGAAGAATCGGCAAATAATGCTTTTTTCAGACGCGGCAATTTACCATCTTTTAACAAACCTGCACGATGTGAAACACCTACTAGCGTACCAGTAGAGTCAAACAGATCGACCAAGAAGAATACGAAGATCACACCGATCAGGCTGGCTGTAAACAGACCTTGAAAGTCCATTTGCAGGAAGGTTGGTGCCAGTGAAGGAATTTGACCCACTACACCTTGGAACTGGTTATAACCCAAAGCAGTAGAAATCGCAGTGATTACCAAAATACTGATAATGATCGCACCACGTACTTTGAAGTGATGCATTACTACCACTAACAGGAAGCCAAGTAGCGCAAGCATAACTGTTGGCTGTTTTAAATCACCCAGACCCACCAAGGTCGCTTGATTATCAACAATGATGCCAGCATTTTTCAGTGCAACCAGGGCCAGGAACAGGCCAATACCACCGCCAATCGCCAGTTTGAGTGACATTGGAATGGCATTGACAATCGCCTCACGTATTTTGAACATACTGATGGCAATGAAGACCAGACCAGATACAAATACTGCACCTAATGCAGTTTGCCAAGGCACACCCATTCCCAGACAGACTGAGTAGGTAAAGAAGGCATTCAGGCCCATACCCGGTGCAAGTGCGATTGGATAATTGGCAATTAGCCCCATCACCAGACAGCCAATTGCGGCTGCAAGACAGGTGGCTACAAAGACAGCCCCATGATCCATCCCGGTTTCGGATAAAATCATCGGATTAACAATAATGATGTAACACATTGTCAGGAACGTGGTTACACCTGCCAGAACTTCTGTACGGAAACTGGTTTTGTTTTCACTCAGTTTGAACAGACGTTCCAGCATATTTTCTGAAGATGGATTAGGAGTCGTCATGACCTAGCCCCTATTGAGTAAACTTTATGCTTTAAGCATGCCGCCGAATCCAGGAAATTTTATAGAAAACTTCATGAATTTTAAGGATCTGTTAGCAACGAATATGCCAGCTTCGCCATTTAGCGGGTCAAAATGTTTCAATAGCGAACAGTAAGAAAACTGCGCTAGAAAAACTCAAAAAACAATCTAAACAAAAAAGCTGCATAACCCCTATGCAGCTTTTTTCATCATTAGAATCAAATACTTAATTTAAGTAAATTTGATCTAACTTTATCTTTTGCAAATTATAACACATTGATTTCTGATTGCTTCTTAGAATTTATATTTTATTAAAAATTAATATAATCTAGTTCTACTATTATTAAATTTTCTTTTATTTATTATAATTTTATTTTTATCTTTGTACCTGATTCCCTAATCAAAAAGCTTAGTGCAAATCTATTAAGGTCGGGGCCGATTTGCATTCAGCAATTTAGTTGAATGTTGTACTTCTTTCAGAATCTGATGAAGCTCTTCATGTTTTTTTGTTTCGGCCTGTTGGTGAACACAATAACCGAGTAAACCCACCATCAGCACAAAAATAGGAATTGTATAAATTTTCATTTTTGTAGTTGAGTTATGTAACAGCATTGAAGTTATGCTAACAAAATAACAATAAAATTGTGACATAGTTTACAAATAATCCGATAAAATGCAGTTTTTTCAATTATTTAGAGTTTTTATATTCTTCGTTTTTTTATACTTCTTATTCAATTAATCATAATTTTTTAAGTCATAATTTTTTTATTTTTTAGTCACTTTTTGAATATTAAAAGAAATTAATTAGTTGATTCTATTTTTTATTTCATTAAAAATTTATATTTACTATATAAATTTATCGAGTGAAAAATATCTTTTAAAGCTCACTATAGCTTGCATTATTTTATTTAGCTTTTCTTTTAAAAAAATTCTTCATTTCCTGTTAAAAATTCTTCTAAATAAATGATATTTTGAAAGTTCCTTCCCTATTCTTTAATTTTTATTCAATTCAACCCAATATTACTAAACTTAAATCCACCCAAGACTTTTAAGAAAATTTCTTCATTCAGTCTTGGGTGAATCTTTTATCTTAAGCAGCCAGCTGCTCATCACGTTTAAATACCAACTCACCTTTTAATGAACTTTCAGCATCAAAATAATACCCATCGGTATTAAAGGCTTTTAAGTCTTCAGTTCGTTTGATCTTGTTTTCAATGATAAAGCGCGCCATTAAACCACGAGCTTTCTTGGCATAGAAGCTGATGACTTTATATTTGCCATTTTTCTGATCTAAAAATACCGGCTTGATGATTTCAGCCTGAATTTTGCTTTCTTTCACTGCCTTGTAATATTCATCAGAGGCAATATTGACCAGAATTTCAGACTCTGCTGCTGCCAGATCATGATTGATCAGGTCAGTGATGGTTTGTCCCCAGAACTCATAGAGATGAGCACCACGTGGGTTAGTCAATTTGGTTCCCATCTCCAGACGGTAAGGCATCATCAGATCCAGCGGACGCAATAAGCCATATAGGCCGGATAACATACGCAGATGGTTCTGTGCGTAATGAATCTGATCCTGCTTTAACTGGTAAGCATCCAGACCGGTATAAACGTCCCCTTTAAAGGCAAAGATTGCCTGACGAGCATTGGAAAAATCAAAATCTGGCTGCCAGTCTCTAAAGCGTTCCGCATTCAGATTGGCAATTTTTTCACTGACGCTCATTAAGCTGGCAATTTCAGTTGCTGATAACTTGCGGGCAACTTCTATCAATTCCTGGGAATGTTCCAGCAATCTTGCCTGAGTAAATTGATCGGTAGGTAAAGGTGTTTCGTAATCTAAAGTCTTGGCTGGTGAAATTAAAGCAAGCATAGCAACCTGGTTAAAAAATGATTAATCAAACTATATCAGTAGACTTATTTTAATTCCAATTCATGTTTTTATTTATCATAATCGTTAAAATAGAAAATTCTCCTGCAATTTATCGGTTTTCTATGTCCGAACCAATCTTCCTCCAAGGCCCTGCTGGCCAACTTGAGGTTTTTGTGGATTATCCTCAGGGTGAAGTGAAAGGATTCGCGATTGTTTGTCATCCCCATCCATTACAAGGTGGCACACCACAACATAAGGTTCCGGTGTTACTGGCACAAATGTTTTTAGAGCGTGGTTGTGTTGTCTATCGTCCAAGTTTCCGTGGTTCTGGTCAAAGTGCCGGTCTGCATGATGAAGGCTTTGGTGAAACGGATGATATACTTGAAGTCATTAAATATGCGCGTCGCCAGCATATTGGCCTGCCTTTCTTTGCAGGCGGTTTCAGTTTTGGTGCACATGTCATGGCCAAGTGTTACGCTGCCCTGCCCGTTGAACTGCAACCTTCAAAAGTGATTTTGTGTGGTCTACCGACTGCAACCGTAGCTGGCCTACGTCACTATGTTACTCCACAGATCAAAGGTGATATTTTATTTATTCATGGTGAAGCGGATGATGTCACGCTTTTATCCGACATGATTGAATGGGCCAAGCCTCAACGTCATCTGGTCACGATCTTGCCTGGCGCAAATCATTTCTTTACCGGTTATTTAAAACAGCTTCGGATTGCGATGAGCCGTTTCCTCGCATTAAGCTGATCAAAAAAACCTCATCGAATGATGAGGTTTTTTTATTCAGAAATAAAATCTTTAGCATGAATTTCATAAATTACAGCCCGATATTTAGGTTTATCTAGGTGGTTGGTAATTTTTCCACTTACACGTTCTGCAATTTTTCAGCTAGCCCAGTTTTCTTCGGCTACCGGATAGCTCAAAGCTTTGATCCCTAATGTATTGAAAGCATAGGCCACAATGCAACGTACTGCCTCATGTCCATAATGATGACCATGCGCCTTTTCACGAATCCAGATACCCACTTCAGGTATTTCATCATGCAGTCGATGCAAACCGCATAATCCGATAAATTCATGTCTTTCAATATGACGGATCACAAAGATATATTCTTTATGATCAGCCATATTGTTTAGCCAGTTTTGCCAGACTGTTGCAAATATCTGTTCAGATTCCGGTGCATCCCATGCCATAAAACGAGTCAGACTCGGGGTAATCGAGGCATAGGCTTCCGCAGCATCAGATGGCTTAAAATAATCTAAAACAAGACGTTCACTTTGTAGTATGGGCAAAACCCTTTGCATTTGTTGAACTAGTTCTTCCACTCAAACTCACTAAAACTTTCTTGTTCTTTCAATGATGCTTCAACGGCTTGTGCCAACTGATTTAATAAACTTTGTTCTGTAATCCGGTCCAGCCAGTCCTGTTCTTCATCCGGATAAGAAGCAATTTCACAAATCAGGTGCCCTTCCTGGTCTCGTGTCTCACAGCTCACTGATAATGGCAACTCATGTTCATCGACACTTACGGCCACTTGTGCACCACTTTGCGCCAAAGTCTTAAAGCCATATTTACCGAGCTCTTCCGTCAGCAGATGTGCCACATATTCCTGAGTCTGCTGACTGCCCTGTAATTGTTGCTGGCTCTGAGGATTGGCCATAAATTTTAATTTTCGCATTGCTACATCCAAATGGCTTTTTTGTTGTATGGTTTTAGCATAAGCCAATATAAACAAAACAGCCAAGCAAAAGCTTGGCTGTTTCATGTAAATTTTAGAATTATTCTGTCACTTCAATCGCCAGACCAGCTTGAGAAGTCAGTTCAGTGAAGGTTGGGAAACTGGTTGCGACAGTTTCAGTCCCAACAATCTTAATTTCACCTGAGTTACGCAGACCTGCGATTGAGAAGCTCATGGCAATACGATGATCATGATGCGATTCAATTTCACCACCGGTAAAGATTGGTGACCAGTCACCTGCCTTGCCCTTACCTTCAATGATAATGCCATCATCAGTTGGCGTACAATCAATGCCCATGGTTTTCAGACCATCTGCCATCACCTGAATACGATCCGATTCTTTGACACGCAGCTCAGCAGCACCAGTTAGAATCGTTTGGCCTTCAGCACAAGCTGCCGCGATAAACAATGCCGGGAATTCATCAATTGCTAGTGGCACTTGGTCTTCCGGCATATGAATGCCTTTTAAGGTACGTGTACCACGGATACGAATATCCGCGATCGGTTCACCGCCCGCAATACGTTCATTTTCAACGCTGATGTCGGCTCCCATCTGTTTTAGGATTTCGACGACACCAGTACGAGTTGGGTTAATGCCTACCGCTTCCAAAGTCACGTCAGCATTTTCAGTAATCGCTGCACCGACCATAAAGAAAGCAGCAGATGAAATATCAGAAGGCACCTGAATGTTAGTACCCACCAGTTTTCCACCACCTTGCAGGGAAATACGGTTAGCTTCAGTTTTTACGTCATAACCAAAAGCACGCAACATACGTTCAGTATGGTCACGGGTTGGTTCAGGTTCAGTCACTGAAGTTTCACCTTCTGCCCACAAACCTGCCAACAAAATCCCAGATTTCACCTGAGCAGATGCCATTGGCAAGTCGTATTGAATACCTTTCAGGTTTTGATTACCGGTAATTGATACTGGTGGTGTACCACGTTCACCCGTAGTTTGAATCTGTGCACCCATCAAACGTAACGGCTTAGCAATACGCTCCATTGGACGTTTAGACAGTGAAGCATCACCCGTCATGACAGAATCAAATTTTTGTGCTGACAGCATGCCAGACAGCAGACGCATCGAAGTACCCGAGTTGCCCATGTAAAGCGCAGATTTTGGTGCTTTCAGGCCGTGCATACCCACGCCATGAATGGTCACTTCACCATTTTTAGGACCTTCAATGCTTACACCCATATCACGGAACGCCTGTAAAGTTGCAAGGGCATCTTCCCCCTCAAGGAACCCGGTCACATGCGTTGTGCCTTCAGCGATGGCACCAAACATGATGGAACGGTGTGACACAGATTTGTCACCTGGCACGGTAAATTTACCCTGGAACGTCTTGGCACCTGGTTGAATGGTAAATTGTTGTGTCACTTTATTTTTCTCCATGAGAGGTTTCTTGGCGAGCATATGATTGAAGTGCTGGCGAGCCGCCTGCGCATGCCCCAATAAGCCCATTAAGGCTTGTGAATCTTCATCTTCAATCAGCTTGCGGATAATCGCGAGTTGAGCTTCAAAGCCGTCCACGGCATTGAGAATCGCCTTTTTATTGGCAAAAAAGATGTCATGCCACATTTGTGGATCACTGGCGGCAATACGCGAGAAGTCGCGAAAGCCACCGGCAGCATAACGAAAAATATCCAGATTGTCTTCGCGTTTGGCCAGTTGTTCGACCAGGTTGAAGGCCATCAGATGCGGAAGATGACTGGTATGGGCCAGCACTTCATCGTGCTTTTCCACATCCATACAAATCACTTCCGCTTTGGCCGCTTGCCACAGTTGAATCAGTTTATCGACCGCCCATTGTCCGCTGCTTGGCAACGGTGTCAAAATTACCTTGTGATTAGCGAACAGATCCACCTTACCCGCATGCACCCCGGTATGTTCAGCACCCGCAATCGGATGCCCTGGCACAAAACCGGCTGGTAGATTTTCACCAAATACGGCTTTGGCTGCTTCTACCACATTACCCTTGGTACTACCCACATCGGTGATAATGGCGCCCTCAGCCAGATATGGCTTGACGGTTTCCAATACCTTTTGCGTTGCACGAACAGGTAAAGCCAGCACCACCATGTCTGCCCCTTTAACAGCTTCTACGGGATCTGCATAGCCGTGGGAAATCAGACCGAGTGCCTTGGCATCTTCCAAAGTTTTTTGTGAGCGGGTCGATGCCACGATGTCATTGGCTAAATGCTCGGCCTGAATGACACGCGCCAGACTTGAACCAATCAGTCCAAGTCCGATAAAGGCAACTTTTTCAAACAGTGGCTGCGACATAACTTAAGCTTTCGCCTCTAAGCCAAGTACTTTACCTAATGCAGCAAGGAATTTGGCATTTTCAGCTTCAGTACCAATCGATACACGCAGGTGGTTTGGAATACCCACTGGACGTACGATCACCCCTTCTTTCAACAACTTGTTAAATGTTTCTGCTGGGTCAGCCTGTACATCAACCAAGATGAAATTCGCGCGTGAAGGTACATAGTTCAGGCCTAAAGCTTTGAAACCCGCTTCTAGCTGAGCCATACCCGCCTTGTTCACTTCACGAGATTTCTCGATAAATGCTTCATCTTTCAGTGCAGCAACCGCAGCAACCATCGCCAAGTGGTTCACGTTAAATGGCTGACGGATACGGTTCAGGTAATCAGTCACTTCAACAGAAGCCAGGGCAAAACCAACACGCAGTGCAGCCAAACCATAGCACTTAGACAGCGTACGGCTGACAATCAGGTTTGGATACTGTTTCAGGAATTTCAGGCTATTGAAGTTTTCCGGGAAATATTCCACATAGGCTTCATCTAGCACCACGATCACGTTCGCAGGAACTTTCTGCATGAATGCTTCAAATTCAGCTTCTTCAAACCAGGTCCCTGTCGGGTTATTCGGGTTTGCAATAAAGATCAGCTTGGTGTTGTCTTTTACCGCAGCCGCCATCGCTTCAAGGTCATGTGAGAAACCTTTAGCAGGTACTTCGATCGCTTCAGCGTTAATCGCTTGAGTCACCAGTGCATATACCGCAAACGCATGCTGGCTATAAATCACTGAATCTTTTTCAGAAACAAATGCACGGGCGAATATTTCCAGTAAGTCGTTTGAACCATTACCCAAAGTAATCTGGTTATGATCAAAACCGAATTGTGTCTTGATCTGATCTTTCAGGATAAAGCCACCGCCATCAGGATAACGGCCAATTTCCGCCAGTTCCGCAGCCACTGCTTCTTTGACTTTATCTGAACAGCCCAGCGGGTTTTCATTTGAAGCCAGTTTCACGATATCAGTGATGCCCAACTCACGCTCAAGTTCACTGATCGGTTTACCTGGTTGATATGGCTTTAATTTAGAGATGCCTTCATTGGCTGGGACAAACGACATTTTATACTTCCGATTTACAGATGAAACAGTGGTTAGCACCCTCGCACTAACCACGAAAGGCTGCTTTTATAAAACAGCTGCAGGATATGAACCAAGCACGCGGACTTCTTTCACAAACGGACGAATTTCTTCGATCGCAGCTTTAACATTTTCCTGCTCAATATGACCTTCAAGATCGATAAAGAATACATAAGCCCATTTTTCAGGAAGTGCAGGTCGAGTTTCAATACTAGTTAGACTAATGTTGTGTTTGGCAAATGGAGCCAGAATTTCCAGCAATGCACCGGCACGGTCATGCGCAGATACCAGTAATGAAGTTTTATCATTGCCGCTTTGTGGCACTTTTTCACGGCCAATCACCAGGAAGCGTGTCGTGTTCTCTGGATTGTCTTCAATATTGCTGTGCATAATCTCAAGATTATAAATATTCGCAGCAATTTCAGAAGCGATCGCAGCAGAATGCCATTCATTCTGAATACGGCGTGCCGCTTCAGCATTTGAACTGAGTGCCACACGTTCTACACCTGGATAATGGGCATCCAGCCATTTACGGCACTGAGCCAGAGTCTGCTGGTGTGCATAGATCTGTTTAATACTGTCCTTACGGGTATTTTCAGAGATCAGGAACTGGTGATGAATAGGTAATTCTACTTCGCCAATCACATTCAGATGCGAAGTCTTGAAACAGTCTAAAGTGTGGTTCACTACCCCTTCAGAGGAGTTTTCAACAGGCACCAGACCATAATGTGCACTGCCCGCTTCTACTTCACGGAATACTTCATCAATGGTGGGTAATGGACGAACCACAGCATCATGACCAAAATGTTTCAATACTGCTGAGTGTGTGTAGGTACCAACAGGTCCCAAAAATGCAATACTTTGCGGTGCTTCAAGCGCCAAACAAGCCGACATGATCTCGCGGAACAGACGTGCCATCGTCGTATCTGACAATGGTCCTTCATTGCGCTCCATAACATTGCGCAAAACCTGTGCTTCACGTTCCGGACGGTAAAACAGCGGATTTTCTTCAGATGCGAATTTCGCTTTTGCTACAGCCTCAGCCAAACGTGCACGACGGTTAATCAATTGCTGGATTTGTTGATCAACTGAATCGATATCTTCACGAATTTTAGCCAAATCTAAAGAAGCCGTTGTGTTTTGATCGTCGTTGATCATCGTGATGTCGCCCTTCATAAACCTTATCTGTGCAGTATAACAATTAGTGCGCTGCAAATGTTACACAATATAACTTTAGTAGATTAATTCTTAAAAACAGGGATTTGATTTTAACCGTTCATCGCCTTAGTCATATCTGGTAACATTTCTTTCAGCATTTTCGCATGTTTTACATTATCAAATTGTAAACTTTGCCCGCCCATCTTAACTGATTTTTATCAAGATGAAATATCACTATTTCTTAATCTACATAACGATTTTAAGCATAAGAAAATAAAAATAAAGCCATCTCGATTCCTCTAGTTTAACTACTTAAAATCTGAGTGACAGTTCACAATAAAATGCACATAGAAAACTGTTTTTTTGGTCATTTTACTTTGATTTAATTGAATTTTTTACACTAAATCACTATTTGGTTACAAAGCAGAGACGTTTTTTAAACCTTAAATCGCTAGTCTAATTTAAAACTATATTGGGGGTGCCTATAATGCCAAAAAGAATAGCGGTACTTGTAACGAATAATTTTGAAGATCTTGAATATACTGAGCCTGTTGCAGCCTTACTTGCTGCAGAGCACAGTGTCTGTAATATTGAACTGCATGCCGGAAAAGTCGTGCATGGACTACATGGCCAGTCGAGTGTAATCATTGATCGGGGAATTGATCATATCAGTATTGAGGATTTTGATGCCCTACTCATTCCGGGCGGTGAATCGCCAGTGTCCCTCGCCAACGATATGCGAGTCTTACATTTCATTCAGGCTTTTAATGAGGCCAAAAAGACCATCTTCAGTCTTTGTGACGCATCTTTATTACTCAGTGAAGCAGATGTTTTAAAGAACCGCATCATTACCAGTATCCGTGCGCATGCACCTCGGGTACAACATGCAGGTGCGACTTATTATGATGTCGAACTGGTCAATGACAATAATCAGCTGATTTCATCTCGAGTACCAAATGATTTGCCAATTTTTATTCATGAATGTCTGGATGTACTAAAATCTTAAAATAATAAAATATCTAGATTTCAAGAATATTCTTTCTATAAAAAAAGAGTCCATTTAGGACTCTTTTTTTATCTGTTGATTTTTAACGTCCAAGCAGACCACGTGCAACAATTTCTTTCATGATTTCATTGGTACCGCCATAGATCCGTTGAATGCGAGCATCAACAAAGAAACGCGAAATCGGATATTCCGTCATATAGCCATAACCACCAAAGAGCTGAAGCAGATTATCAGCAACTTTCATCTGCATATCTGTTGAAAAGCTCTTTAGCGCTGCTGCAGTTTCAACATCCAGCTTGCCTTGCATATACAACTCAACATTCTGGTTATAGAAAGCTGCTGTTGCCAGCTCGTCAATCTTGGCCTGTGCCAGTACAAAACGGGTATTCTGGAACTGGCCAATCGCCTGACCGAAGGCCTGACGCTCTTTGACATATTGAGTCGTTACATCAATCGAGCCACGAATGGCGCCCAATGCGGTTGCCGCAATAGCGGTACGTTCACGTGGCAATTCCTGCATCAGATACACGAAGCCCTGACCTGGCTGACCCAGTAACTGATCTTTCGGTACTTTGACATTATCAAAGAACTGCTCTGAAGTATCCTGTGAATGCAGACCAATCTTGTCCAGATTCTTGCCTTTTTTAAAGCCTTCCAGATGCGTATCCACCAGCATCAAAGACACACCTTTGGCGCGTGCTTGTGGATCGGTTTTCACGGCTAATACGACTAAGTCAGCATGCTGACCATTGGAGATAAAAGTTTTAGAACCATTTAACAGATAATGATCATCCTGCAAGATGGCATTGGTTCGCATGGCTTGCAGATCAGAACCTGCACCCGGCTCAGTCATGCCAATCGCACCGACCACTTCACCAGATACCATTTTCGGTAGCCAGTATTTTTTCTGCTCTTCTGTACCGATATGCAAGATATACGGCGCTGCGATATCCGAGTGACAAGACAGGCCGGTTGAGATGGCGCTATAGCCTGCTCGAGCTGACTCTTCAATCAACATCAGGGAATAGTGAGTCGGAACACCGTAGCCACCATATTCTTCCGGGACATCGACACACAAGAAGCCATTTTCACCCATCGCATTCCAGACTGAACGCGGCATCATGCCTTCATGCTCCCACTGTTCATAGTAAGGCGCTACATGTTCATTCATAAAGCGTTTGAAATTGTCGCGGAAAAGTTCCAGGTCAGCATCGTAAGCCAGCATTCTTTTATCCTTATCGTGTTTATCGTTTTATTTCCTGTGCACAGGCTAACTATTTTTAGAAAGGCTGTCATGTACCTGACTTATTTTTTTGCTAACTTCACAGTCAGATAAAAATAAAAAAGGAAGCCGAAGCTTCCTTTTTTATGACCTATAAGACAAACTCAAACTTAATGAGCATTGTTGCCTTCTTGCGCCATTTTTTCATCAATTTCAGCCGGATTTGCTAATGCATAGTTCAACTTGTCCATATCTAACTGACCGACCCATTTTGCTACAACCAGAGTTGCCAAAGAGTTACCGACCAGATTGGTCAAGGCACGGGCTTCAGACATGAAGCGATCAATACCGAGAATCAAGGCCAGACCTGCAACCGGAATATTACCTACAGCCGCTAAGGTTGCTGCCATCACGATAAAGCCTGAACCAGTTACACCCGCTGCACCTTTAGAAGAAATGAGCAATACGAGAAGCAAGGTAATCTGGTGAGACAAATCAAGTTGCGTATTGGTCGCCTGTGCAATGAAGATTGCCGCCATTGTCAGGTAAATCGAAGTACCATCCAGGTTAAACGAATAACCTGTTGGAATGACCAGACCCACCACTGACTTTTCAGCACCTGCCAGCTCCAGTTTTTTCAGCATACGTGGCAATACAGATTCAGACGATGAAGTACCGAGTACAATCAACAGCTCTTCACGAATCAGGCGAATCATCTTGACAATGCTAAAGCCGGTAAAGCGTGCAATTGAACCCAGCACAATAAAGATAAACAGCAAACAGGTGATATAGAAGCAGATGATCAACTGAGCCAATTGTGCCAGAGAACCGATCCCATATTTACCGATCGTGAAAGCCATCGCACCGAACGCACCAATAGGCGCAAGTTTCATGATCATGTTCACGATGTTAAAGAACACATGTGAAATCTGATCTACCAGTTTGAGAACTGGCTTACCTTGTGCACCCAGTTTATGTAATGCAAAACCGAACAGGATCGCAAATAAAAGGACTTGCAGGATTTCGCCTTCAGCAAATGCTCCAACCACCGTATTTGGAATGATATTCATAAAGAAATCAACGGTAGACTGCGAAGCACCCGACTCTACATATTTAGAAATCCCGGCCGTGTCCAGCGATGCCGGATCAACATTCATCCCAACGCCTGGCTTGGCAATATTAATCACCAGAAGACCAATGATCAGCGCCATTGTTGATACGATTTCGAAGTAAAGTAGCGCGACACCACCAGTTTTACCGACTGATTTCATGCTCTCCATACCTGCGATACCGCTAACCACGGTACAGAAAATCACAGGTGCGATGATCATTTTAATTAAACGGATAAATGCATCACCCAGCGGCTTTAGTTGTTCGCCCAGACCTGGAACATATTGTTCTGCACCATTAATGATTTGTGTACCACTTGGCGAGAAATGTCCGACGAGGATACCCGCAATAATGGCTACAATCACTTGAAAATAAAGCGACTTATAAATTGGTTTTTTAGCCATAACCTTACTTCACGATATACTTCTAACCAGAAGCAATATTCAGTTTTCACTTATTTTTAAAAAACAAGCGTCCAATACTTCATTGTCTGAAACAAAAAAGTGCCTATGTATCAAAAAATTAATCTGATACTGAAATTAGAATGTGTATGTACATTTAACAATCACAGGAACACCGATCTTTAAGAAAAGTCAGTGCATTGATCAGGAGATAAAGCAAACACAAGAATTGCGTGAAATTTTAACCGCTTTTTAGACTTTTGTTTAACCCGAAATGTTAAATTTGCCTAAATACTAAACAATACCTCTTAGACTATGGTCTTATAAAACTCTAATAATTCTGCAAAATAAGAAGGTGAAATACCAATATCAGCGTAAAATATGCCAATACTTGATGAACATGATTGATCTATGCCCATGACCACAAAGCGAAATATTTATAAAGATGCCGAACATCCTTTTGCCCAGTTTATTCGTATTATTGGCAAGGGAAAAAATGGTGCACGTTCTTTAAGCTATGAAGAAGCCTATCAGGCTTTTAGCATGATCCTGAAAAATGAAGTACTGGACGTACAACTGGGCGCTTTTCTGATGCTATTACGCGTCAAAGAAGAATCCGTTGATGAACTCGCAGGCTTTGTGCAGGCGACCCGGGACCAACTGAATTTTAAGGCGCTTGATGTTGATCTGGACTGGTCATCTTATGCAGGTAAACGCAAACATTATCCTTGGTTCATTCTGGCTGCGCTTACCCTTGCTAAGCATGGCTATAATATCGTGATGCATGGTGCTTCAGGTCATACCTTGAATCGGGTCTATACCGAACAGGTACTTAACTACTTAGGCTATCCGATCTGCCAAAATGATGTTGAGGTGGAACAGCAGCTTAAAGACAAACATTTTGCTTACCTGCCATTGGAGGTGATCTCTCCAATTCTGGCTGAGTTGATCGGGCTACGTAATGTCATGGGCTTACGCTCTCCGATTCATACGCTGGCACGCCTGATTAATCCATTTAATGCCAAAGCGACTTTACAAGCCATTTTCCACCCTGCTTATCGTAGTTCACATCAGCAGTCCGCTTACAAGTTAGGCTATCAAAATAGTGCAGTCATTAAAGGTGAAGGTGGTGAGTTCGAACGTAACCCGGATGCCAAAACTTTAATCTGTGGAATTAAGAATGGCGAACTTTATGAGCACGAATTACCAAAACTGACTGACAACCGTAGTCCGATTGAAGAAGAGCTGGATCTAGCTGTGTTTAAGCAAGTATGGGAAGGTCAACGCTCACATGAATATGGGGAAATCGCAGTGGTTGAAACTATGGGCATTGCACTGTATACCATGGGCGAATATGACAGCTATGAAGTGGCGATGCAAAAAGCCAGAGAACTCTGGAATAGCCGTCTTTCAGTTTGATCAAACCAAAAAACAGACATTAAAAAAGACCACATCTGTGGTCTTTTTTTCGGTTTCGATTAAACGAAACGGATCGGTTTAAATTCCGGCTCATTTTTGTGATGATCATCATCACATTGTTCGCCTTCTTCTTTAGTGCCACGATCGATATAACCGCTACGTTCGGTTTCTGGCAGGTTTTTCATTTCCCAGGCATAGACAGCCTGCATACAGGTCTGACGCTGCTCCTGAGTCAGTGCTACACCATTTGGCCACTTGCCAATTTCAATGGCTGTTCTTAAGCGTTCTACAATCTCAGGATTGAGTACGGCAAGCATTTGTTCAATATTCATATTTAATCCTGCTTAAGATAGTCGAAGTCCTGATTCCAGCCCAGTTTGGTTCGACATGCATTATAGAAGTCATAACCTGGCGGATGCAGAAGATTCAGTTTAAAGGGATGCTTACGAATATGGACGCTATCGCCAACATTCAAAGACACACTGTGTTGTCCATCCGCACTCACCATCGGCAGTACGCGATTTTCACGAATCATCAGTTTAATTTCACTATGCCCTCCGACCACAATCGGACGTGAAGACAAGGTATGCGGATGCATCGGCACCAGCACAATTGCATCCATACTTGGATGCACAATCGGCCCACCACCGGAAAGCGCATAGGCTGTTGAACCGGTCGGTGTAGATACAATCAGACCATCACTATGCTGGCGATAGACATATTGTCCATCAATATTCAGCTCGAAATCGATCATATGCACCGATTTACCGGAGTGCAAGACCACATCATTCAGGGCAATCGCATCATAGATGATTTCACCTTTGGAGCGAACTTCCATTTCCAGCAAGAAACGGCGTTCTGCCTGAAAATCACCTTTTAATACCTGATCCAGTTTAAAGATGACTTCAGTTGGCTTGATATCTGTCAGGAAGCCCAAACGACCACGGTTCACCCCGATCACTGGCGTATTGTATTTTACCAATGCCCGCGCTGCATGTAACAGTGAACCATCCCCACCTACCACAATCACCAGATCAACCACTTCGCCCAACAAGGCGCGGCTAACTGTTTGGGTATTCTGATAAGGAACCAGTTCAGCTGTATCTGCATCAAAAACAGGATGTAGACCTAAATTGAGCAGATGATCGTGGATCAGGCATAAGGTTTCAACCACTGAAGATTTATCCGGGCGTCCAATCAACCCGATATTTCGAAATGTCTTGTGGGAAATTTGCACCAGTGTCGTCGCTCCGCTTCGAATCCTGCTTATCATAACATTAAGCTTGAATAGGATGACAATTTATAACATGACAAAGCTGTGCAGGATTGAATTGAAATAGATTGAAATTAAGGAGAAAATGTGAAGTTTAATTTTAATTTTAATCTCAATAATTGATTAAATATTGCAAAATAATGAAAAGCTTCGCATGATTAGCACAATTTCACAGGGTCTTATCGTCATTTATGAAATCTGAACGAGGTATGGGGTTCATTGCCTTAATCTTCTCCATTCTAGTCATTTCTGCATTTGTAGCATTTAGTATCTATTTGATTAAATTAGATAATATTGTGCGTGAAAAATTTGAAGGTCAACGCTGGGATATTCCGGCCAAGGTTTTCGCACGCCCGATGGAAGTGTATGTAAATGCCCCGGTCAGCCAGCAGGATTTCCAACAAGAATTAAAATTACTGGGTTATAAAGGTTCAGACAGCTATACCAAATCGGGCAGCTTTGTCAGCACTGGCAATACCATGTATGTGCATACCCGTGGCTTTGATTTTGGCGATCGCGTTGAACCTGAACAGGTATTGAAAGTCAGCTTTGATGGCGATCAGATTGCTGAAGTAAGTGCGACCAAACCCTCTTCTAGCGGGATTGCCCGTCTGGAACCTTTATTGATTGGTGGTATTTATCCACAGCATAATGAAGACCGTGTGCTGATTAAGCTCAATAAAGTGCCTAAACCGTTAATTGACGCATTAATTGCCACTGAAGACCGTAATTTCTACAATCACCATGGTGTATCTCCACGCGGGATTGCACGTGCAGTGGTAAGTAATATTACTGGTGGTAAACGTCAAGGTGGTTCAACCCTCACCCAGCAGCTGGTCAAGAATTTCTACTTAACACCAGAACGCACCTTAAAACGTAAGGTGAATGAAGCCTTTATGGCAATGCTGATTGAATTGCATTATGGCAAAGATGAGATTCTGGAAGCCTATTTAAATGAAGTGAATCTGGGCCAAAATGGCAACTATTCCATAAATGGTTATGGTCTGGCTTCACAATTTTATTTTGGCTTGCCGTTACGTGAACTGAATATTTCTCAACAGGCCTTTTTAGTCGGTCTGGTACAAGGTCCAAGCCTGTATAACCCATGGCGTAATCCTGAACTTGCGAAAAAACGTCGTGATGTGGTTCTAAATAATATGCTGGTAATGGGTAATCTGACCCAAGATCAGTATGAAACAGAAACTGCCCGTCCGCTGAACGTCATTTCCAAACCAACTTTAGGCCCTGCTCGCTTCCCGGATTTTCTGGATATCGTTCGCCGTCAGTTGCGTACCGAATATCAGGAAACTGATTTAACCAACCAGGGTCTGCGTATTTTCACAACCTTAGATCCATTGGCACAAACCCGAATTCAAGACAGCTTTAAGGAAAGTGTAGCCCGTTTAAGCAAAGCCAATCCAGGCCGTCTAAAAGATTTGCAGGGCGCTGTTCTGGTCGCACACCCTGAAAATGGCGAACTGGTTGCAGCGGTAGGTTCTACCCAGGACTTTACCGGTTTTAACCGTACTTTAGATGCCAAGCGTCAGGTGGGTTCATTACTCAAACCGGTGATTTATCTGACAGCGCTAGAATCGAATCGTTATCACTGGGCCAGTCCAATTGAAGACAGTCAGATCACCATTCAAAGTGATGGCAAACCCTGGACACCGAAAAACTATAGTGGTAGCGCACATGGTGTAGTACCGATGTCTCTTGCCCTGTCACAATCCTATAACCTGTCTGCGGTACGTTTGGCACAGGAATTTGGCCTGTCGACCTTTATTAACCATCTGCAAAAATTCGGTGTGACTTCTGACATTCCTTCTTATCCATCTATTTATTTAGGTGCAGTAGACATGTCACCGATGGAAGTGATGAATATTTACGGTAACTTCGCAACAGGTGGCTTTAAATATCCGGTGAAATCGATTCGTTCTGTAGTCGATGCGAATGGCCGCTCGCTTGAACGTTACAGCTTAAGTGTTCAGCCGACGATTGATCCAGCATCAGCCTATGCTCTGAATTATGGTTTACAACAGGTCATGTCGAGTGGTACTGGTCGTTCTGCCTATAACAGTTTGCCACGCAACCTGAATCTGGCGGGTAAATCGGGTACGACAAACGATACCCGTGATTCATGGTTTGCAGGTTATTCTGGCAACTATATGACAGTGGTCTGGTTAGGTCTGGATGACAACAAAGCCACTGGATTAACCGGTTCTTCAGGTGCACTTCCGGTCTGGACCAATGTCATGAAACAGCTGCGTCAGAAGCCGGTGAATCTGGCTCAGCCTAATGAAATTGAATGGCACTGGCTGGACCGTTATACAGGTAAACTGACTGCCCAAGGCTGTGATGGTGCCATGTATATTCCGATTTCACGTCATGCCTTGCCTAATCAGGCAACTGCTTGTGGCATCTCGCATTACGCCACTGAACCTTATACGATTGATTCAGAACCTTCACCAGAAGATGAGGAAGATGATGATCTCAGTCGTTATATACAAGAAAGTGAAACAGAAATAGAACGCGAAGTTGCTAAACAAACCCGTATTATCGCGAGTGGAAGTTATAGCCAATAATTGAGTCTATGTTTATGTTAAGAAAATTGATTCCTGGTCTGCTCATCCTCGGTCTGGTGGGCTGCCAAAGCATGTCGGAGCCAGAACAGCCTGCGGCTCCTACTAAACCTCCGGTTCAGCAGAAACCAAAATCCTCTACACCTGATGGTGTAGTGATTACGCCCTATGATCGACCGGAGATTAAACGTCAGAAGATTGTGATCCCTGAGCAAAAGCCTCAGGCACAAAAGTTTGATGATGGACGTAACTTACCTGCATTTAAAAAATTGATGCAGCAAACTCAGCAGGCCTATAGCAAGCAGCAATATAATCAAGCTGAAACTTCTGCAGTACAAGCTCAGCGTTTGGCGCCCCAAGCTTCAGAAACTTATCTGTATCTTGGCTTGATCGCAAACCGTAAAAACCAGCCGGCCCGTGCAGATGCTTTCGCCTTACGTGGTTTGAGCTATGCGCAGACCAATGCAATGAAAAAGCAGCTCTGGCAGGTGCGCCTGAAAGCAGCTCAACTGCAAAAAAATACCAAAGCCATTCAGCAAGCTCAGCAGGCCTTAAAGAAATTTTAAGGCCCTGGCTTGAGCCCGGTTATTTATAATTAACTTCTGACTTAAACATAACGGATCCCTGCAATCCCATAAGCATGCTGGTTTTGAGCATGGTCTAGATCTTCAGCTTTTATACCGCCTAAGGCAAATACAGGAATCTGTACCTGTTCAGCCATCTGTTTAAATTTTTCCCAGCCTAAAGCTGCGGTATCAGGATGTGTTTCTGTTGCCAGTACCGGGCTGAGTAAAGCTGCTTCACAGCCTATGTTTTCTGCATGTTTTAATGCTTCCAGATCGTGACAGGCTGCAAGATAACGATAGCCACCAGCTAACTCCCCTTTTTGCAGTTGCATCAATTGAGACTGTTTCAGGTGAAGCGTACGAATGGTTTGCTGCTGCAATTCATTCAATTGTGACCAAAGTTCCTGATTAATGATCAATCTGGATAACTGATCGACTGGAATCTGCTGTAACTGGCTAATGTGTTCAGGGCTGGCCATTACTCGCCAATACAGCATCTGGTCTGTTTCCAGATTATTCAGGTGACTCAAGTCTTCAGAAATTTTGATCTTTCTCGGCCATTGCAGCTTTTGAATCATGGCCTGATTGGCTTTAGGAAAATTTAGTTCACTGAGTTCATCCCGGCTATACCAGCGCCAAGGCTGCTTGATTCCAGCTAATTGTTCTGGCTGAACCGAAGCATGGAAAATATGCAGATTGACGATGACATCTTCATATTCATGCGAAATAAAATCAAAAGCCTGCCATTGTTCGATGTCAATTCCGACTTCTTCAATCACTTCACGTCGACATGCCTCTATAGGCAATTCGCCCTGTTCTACTTTTCCGCCTGGAAACTCATATTTATTGCCCTGATGCTGTTTAGCTTCACGCCAACCGACCAGAACCTGATTGTGATGAAATAAAATAGCGATTGCGACATGAATTGTGGCTTTAGACATAATGTTCTGAACTATTGAAGTTTTACAGATTGTAAGCAAATTAGAGTTTTTTATAAATGCAGCAATTATTCGTTGACAGATCTATTCGATAATGATTATCATTTAAATCAATCCAAAACACACCACGGAGTCGACGGAATGAACGCACCATTTAGCCTATTTACCCGCAATAATGATACTCAGCATGCGCTACCGATGTTGCATTCGAACAATTTATTTGCGCTAGGACGAGAAATCCGGATCATGCATGCGGGTGAAGAATACCGTCTACGTTTGACTCGTAACAATCGTCTCATCCTGACTAAGTAATTTAAATACTCCAAAAATAATAAACGTGGGAACAGGCAGTATGAATCAGCGCATACTGCTTTTTTTAATTGCTATATCTAATATCTTTATTCTTCAGATTGAAAAATTAATGAAACTTTAAGCCCACCCAAAACTGACGGCGCATAATCAATCTTGGCCGTATGTAACTGCATAATCTTTTGACAAATCGACAATCCCAAACCTGAACCTTGTGTTCGCGTGCCCAAGGCGCGGTAAAAACGCTCACCTAAACGTTGAACAACTTCTTCCTGAATTCCCTCTCCCGAATTTTCAATCATAAGTTGTAGATTCTGACCTTCAACTATCGTCCTGATTTCGACCTGTCCCTGCATCGGCGTGTAACGAATGGCATTATCAACCAGATTGCGGATACAGCTAAAAATCAGCTCTGCATTTGCTTCAATCACTGCATCTTCAAGTTTTAAGTTCCAGTGGATCTCTTTTTCCTGAGCAAAAGGTTGTAAAGCTTGTAAGACCTCCTGAACCAATACTTTAAGATTCACCTGCTGTTTGGGCAACTGCTCTGCATGTTCTGGATCAAGCCGAGCCAATAGCAGTAAGTTTTCCAGAATCTGCGTTCCGCGGTTGACGTCATTCTGAATCATCTGTAACGCTTGCCTAAGTTGAGCATCTTCCTGATATTTACGTTTCAGCACCTGTAAACGCATTTGAATGGCAGACAATGGGGAACGCAACTCATGTGAAGCATCGGCAGTAAAACGTTGCTCGGCAGCCAATGACTTTCCCAGCCTGCTCAACATGGCATTCAGCTGACGGACAATCGGTTGCAGTTCAGTAATTTCAGGATCAGGACTTTGAACCGGAGTGAGATCCTGTGCAGATTTAGAACCGATTTCTCGGGAAATTTTATTTAAAGGTCTTAATTGCCGCTTAATGGCAAAACGTAAAATCAGCCACTGTAATATCCATAGGATAAATAAAATCCCGGCGAAACTTAAAGTCGTTTGCCAAAGCTCATCAAAGCGTACCGAAAGCGGTTGTACCACTTTCACTTTCAAATCTTGATCTTCAGCAATCAGAATTCGAATAAAATGACCATTTTCATAATCAAAGTGAAACCCGTTTTTCTGTGCAACTGGTATCTCATTAATCAGTTCATCATCAATTGAAGTGGTCAGTACCTGCTGATTCAGTAGTAAGGCATATTGAATATCAAACTGCTCACTGATTTCATCAACCTGCGTATTTTTGGCCTGGTTAACATCTCCCAGAAGTAACTCTGAAATTTCCTCCATCAGGTCATCATGCAGATCAATCGCCTGATAGCTGGAAATTCCCAATAACAGCAGCCACGCCAGAAATCCTGCCAGTATGGAACTGAACATGGCATGTTGAATCAGCCGACTTTGCAGGGAAATGGGTGCCTTCATATGGAGGCCTCGGGTTTATGCATCCGGTAGCCCAAGCCACGAATGGTTTTAATCATCTGACTGCCAATTTTTTTACGTAGCTGATAAATAAAGACTTCAATCGCATTGCTTTCGATTTCATCTCCCCAGGCATAGAGTGATTCTTCCAGCTGTTCTCGGGTAATGATATGTTCTGGTTTTTGCATCAGCTTATATAAAATCTGGAATTCTTTTGCAGTCAGATTAATGCTCTGTTCCGCCTTCATTACGGTCTTGGCCTGAGTATCCAGACTAAGATCCTGCCATTCCAGGATATGATTTGGCGTTTGCTGTTTCTGTCTGAGCTGGGCACGTACGCGAGCGGAAAGTTCTTCCAGACTGAAAGGTTTTACCAGATAATCATTGGCCCCCAGATCGAGTCCTGCAACCCGATCATGAATACTGTCCTTGGCGGTGATAAATATAACGGGCGTATCTTTCTGTTTATTGCGCAAGCTTTTAAGAATGTCATCTCCAGTTGCATTCGGCAGGCTACGATCCAGCAAAATACAGTCATACTGATGCTGTTGAATCGCCAGAATGGCATGATCCCCACGATCAACCCGATCAATCACATAACCGTCCATTTCCAGCCAGGTTTGAATACTTTCCGCCTGAGATTCATCATCCTCTGCCAAAAGAATACGCATGCTATGCTCCGCTTATTTTATCTTTCTATCTTGCCTTGAAAAAGTTCCAGACTCAAAAAAAAAACCACATGCTTTTTGGTAACTTGCATGTGGTTTTTTGTTGCTGTCTTCAGATTCAGTTCAGGAAATTATGCTGAAATTAGAACTGAACTTGGTCGACATCAATTTCAACACGTTTCGCAGGTTTATAGTCAATGTCTACTTCACCAATGATTACCACAGGTGTTTTAGCTGATACAGGTTTACCCTGCCAAAGTTCATCATCAATTTCGACAGTAATGGTGCCAGTATTATCGCGGAACTGGTATTTTTCATCACCGACAGCTTTTACCACATAACCTTTCAGCTGAACCTTGCTGTCATCTTTCATGGTCAATGCTTGCTTAACTGTAGTCGTTTTAGCAAATGCAGCCTGATTCACCGCAGTTTCACTACTCGCAACTGCGACAGTCCCAATTGAACCCATTAATGCTGCTGCTAAAACAGTATTCATCATCATTTTCATTGCAGTTACCTCTTTTTAAAGTCTTGCCCTGTTTCGATAATGCTATTAAAACAGCCAAAGATGAATTGAATCTTAAGATTACTTCATCTTCAGAATTTAATTTAATGGCACAACTCTTAAAACCTCTTCAAGCGTGGTGACCCCTTCCAGAATCTTGCGAGCACCGGCAATCCGTAAAGGTTCTACCCCTTCTTTTTTTGCCTGCTGACGTAACTGATTCAGGTTAGCATCCGCTCCGATCAATTGCTTGGTGGTCAGGCTGAGCGGCATAAATTCATAAATCCCGATTCGGCCTTTATAACCGGTATGGCGACACTCTTCACAACCAACCGCTTTAAAGACAAATTCTGGGCGTGGTAAAGGATAGTCCACTGCCAGATGTTGCCATTCCTGCTCATCCAGGAAACTCTCCTGCTTACAATGTGGGCATAGCTTACGCACCAGACGTTGAGCCAGAACCCCTAGGATAGTCGCTGCTGTTAAAAATGGTTGTACGCCCAGATCATGCAAGCGGGTCAGACTCGACGGCGCATCATTAGTATGCAGGGTAGAAAGTACCAAGTGACCGGTTAATGCTGCCTGAATCGCCATATTGGCCGTATCTTGGTCACGAATCTCGCCGACCATAATAATGTCAGGATCCTGACGCATCAGTGCACGTACACCATCTGCAAAGCCCAGTTCAATTCCGTTATTGACCTGCATCTGGTTAAAGCTTGGTTCCAGCATCTCGATCGGATCTTCAATCGTGCAGACATTCACCTGCTCAGTCGCAAGCTGCTTTAAAGTGGAATACAGTGTGGTGGTTTTACCAGAACCGGTCGGTCCGGTGACCAGAATAATACCGTGACTATGGCTGGTCAGATTATTCCAGTCATTGAGCAGATGCCCTTCGAAACCGAGCTGCTGAAAACTTCTGACCAGAACTTCTGGGTCAAATATACGCATTACCAGCTTTTCACCAAATGCGGTGGGTAAGGTCGATAAACGCAGTTCTGTTTCCTGCCCTTTTGGAGTCCGAGTTTTTAAACGACCATCCTGTGGTTTACGTTTTTCTGCCACATTCATCCGGCCCAGAATCTTGATTCGGGAAATAACTGCGGTCAAGGTATTGGCTGGCATGTTATAGATGGTATGCAATACTCCATCAATCCGGAAACGGATCTTGCCGGTGTCTTTGCGCGGTTCCATATGAATATCACTGGCACCCTGCTCAAAGGCAAATTGCAGCACCCAGTCTACCAGTTTCACGATATGCTGGTCATTGGCATCCGGATTCTGTGAATCACCCAGTTGCAGTAAGGCTTCTACGCCTTTATTTTCCCGGTCATAAGCAGATGATTTTTGTGAGCCACTGACTGCACGACTCACCTGATAATATTCAACAATATAACGCTGGAGCTGTTCCGGATTGAGCAATACCCGTTCAATTTTTTTTGGTGCAATATTCTGTTCGAGGTTTGAGACCCATTCAGTTTTATAAGGCTGATCTGTAGCAATCAGAACTTTATCTGGTTGAATTTCTACTGCCAGAATACGGTTACGCAATGCATATTCCTGTGACATGACATTGGTCAAGGCCTGCACATCAGCTTTGAGCGGATCGATAATATAGAACATTAAACCGGTTTTTTCTGCCAGCCACTGGCATAAGCGGTTGAGTGTCAAAGTACTTTGAGGATGGGACTGATCAACCAGACTAAAGTGCGCGATCCATTGTAAGGGATGCCATTTTATTTGTTCACGTTGACGATGTGTGGTCTGAACTCGCATCCGGTCACGTTCAGTTATTTTTCCGTCTTTTAAAAGCTGATCCAAACACCAGCCTGTATCAATTTCAAAATCAAATTTCATGATCGATGGTCCCCAAAACTGCCTCCACTATAACAAGTTTTTCCTGTTTTTCGCATTCCATCGCGACTTCCAAACTTAAAAGCAATATTGTTTCTCATAAATGATAAACACATCACATGGGTTTGAGTTCATAACCTTTTTCTGCTTGTCGATGTGTCAATTTTTCGCCTATATTTCAATCAGGATATCTTATTCAATCGCTGAGACCGGGTATGGATTTAAACGTAGTTCCCTTAAATGAAAGTAGTTCCTTTCATGAGCTGCTTACCCTCCTGACCGCCGCCTTAGGATGTGGCTTATTGATTGGTCTGGAACGTGAACGGCATAAACAGCGTGAAGAACAGGCCAGTTTTGCCGGGCTACGCTCTTTTGCGATCTGTGCTTTATTAGGCGCATTGTGCTTTTTATTCGGAATGGCAATGGGCCTAGCTGGTGCACTCATTATTGGCGGTATTGTCATTTTTTCTATCCGAAATCAGATAGAAGACCCTGGGATAACCACTGAATTGGCCTTTATCATGACCTATTTTATTGGGGCGATTTGTTTATGGAATATTCCTCTGGCTGCAGGACTAGCAGTTCTGATCACGATAATTTTAATGGCCAAACACTCTATGCATAATATTGCCGGACAGTGGATTACTGAGGCTGAATTTAGGGATGGATTACTATTATTAGCCTTGATTCTGATTGGTTTACCGCTAACCCCTGACCGGCCTTTATGGGGTGAAGTGCTGAACCCTTATCTGATTTTAAAATTAGTAACTCTAATACTGGTAGTTCAAGCTTTGGCACATATCGCTAAACGTTTCTTTTCAACTAAAAATGCTTTGATGCTGTCTTCAATTGCTTCAGGTTTTGTTTCCAGTACCGCAACTATTGCTCAACTGGGGATACAGGTCCGTAAAGGTGAAATGGATGCAAAATCCAATGCTGGTGCTGCCCTGATGTCCTGCATTTCGACATTAGTTCTATTGTTTATTGTAGTGGGAGGCGTTTCTTGGGACTGGCTAAAAATTCTGCTCCTACCTTCATTGGTGGCTATGCTTATTCTGGCTGCATGTGCATTTGTATTATTACATAAAGCTGAACCTGCTAAAAATCAGGAGTCTCCAGAATCTTCTGATAGTAAAATGTTTAGTCTCAAAGAAGCTGTGATTATCGCTGCTGCATTAACCCTGATTCAGGCTGGAGTTTACGGGTTGGAAATATTACTGGGCAATGCTGGTCTTCTGGCTGGTACTTTATTTGCGTCCTTATTTGAAATTCATGCCGCAATGGCCAGTGTGGTCATTCAAGGAGATCCCTCCAATACCCGTTTGATCTATGCCTTACTCCTAGGCTTAGGCGCTCATGCTTTGGCTAAGTCGGTCAATGCAGCCTTAACAGGCGGCTTTAAATTCGCATTGTATTTTGCGCCCATACAGATTTTACATATGGCGGTGTTGATCGGTATTTTTTGGTGGATGGTATTTTGATTGTTAAGTATATTTAAATAGTTAATTTTTATATATTTTGCAAATTTAATTTTTATATTTATTCGCTATAATTAGTCTGCTTTATTTTAAAAAACAATTTTATTACTACGATTTTTTATAGGGATTTTTATGAAATTTAAGAATTTATCACTCGCAATTTTTAGTGCATTCATGCTAAGTGCTTGTGGTGGGGGCTCCTCTTCTTCTGATTCAAACCCTGGAACTGGAACTGGAACTGGAACTGGAACTGGAACTGGAACTGGAACTGGAACTGGAACTGGAACTGGAAATACTACAATAAATGATTCTGAATGGTCTGCCTATTCTCCTTCATATTTTACTGGCTCCGATTATTTATTCGACAAACTCACTTTTACGAGTAAAGGAGATACGCAGTATGTCCGTGTAGACTATTTAAGCAACCTAAAAGATATGGAAAATCTTGATATAAATGAACTGTATATTTTTGGTGATTACTTAACCAATGAAGGTCTGTACGAATTAGAGTTAAATAAAGATCCTGAATTAGGCTATAAAATTGGATCACTTCTAAAAAACTCGGTGACTGAGAAAACTTATATTCCATCCTCTAAAATTGGACATACAGGCCTTCAATTAACTGAAAAATATGAGTTAGTCGATCTATCGGGTAAACTATTGGGTGAATACATAGATACTCATCTGTATCTAGTCTCTTTAGAACCTAAGCTGGATAATTATGGTGATTTCGCACAATTTTATCTTTCCAAACTTAAAGGCAAGACATTTCCAAATGGCTCAAAGTGCTTAAGAGGATTAAGTTTATCTTCGAGTAAAGACTTCATTATGATGTATAAAAATCCATATGAGACTTATGATAGTTTCCAGAACATATTCTCTGAAGGATATAAAACTATAAATTTAGGTAGTTATAACGCTTTCATCTCGAATTCAATTTACCCAAATGAATATATTAGTGCTCTTGTGCAAGTTGATAATAAATATCGTATGGGCGAGTACAATAAATCAGGTATCTATTACTCTTTAAATAAAGAAATTGAAATTGAAACACAAATTTTAAAAGACCTTAAGTCTGATAAACTTACAGATGCAGAGGAAATTTTAGAACAAGAGTTATATATTCAATCTTTACAAAAAGAATGTACTGTTTTCAACTCTACTGCTAGTCAAGAAATTGATAAATATCGTAAATTGAAGTAAAATATGACTAGAGATAAGCGTATATAAGATACGCTTATCTTAGTTTCTTCAATCACAATTCAATATATTCTATTTCTGATATATAAACAGATAACTCTCTTACCAAAAACCTCACATCCAAATCCGCAAACTTCATTCCATAAACTCGGTTCTCATCATCCTGATATGCCGGTCTAGGATCGAGAGATAAAACGGCTTCAAGTTCTTCTAGCAATTGAGCAGATATTGTTCCTTTTTCTAATAATAATTTTTTTTGCTGTTCAGCGTCCTTACTCCACATCACGGACTTACGTGATGGTTCATCTTGCGCGTAGCCACTTTGCGCTTCAGGTACTGCATCCGAATATTGAATATAGGGTTTAATGTCTATAATCGGCGTTCCATCTAACAGGTCACTTCCTGTGACATAAACCCGGACATTTTTACCGACTTTTTCGACACGATTTAATTTCACGACTGATAAACCAATGGGTGCAGGACGGTACATACTCCGTGTAGCAAATACACCTATTTTCTTGTTACCACCTAAACGGGGTGGACGAACCTGCGGACGAAATTGCTGGCTCTGCTGATTTTTATTATCATGAAACTGCCAGACTAACCAGAGATGACTAAACTCTTCGATACCTTCAAATGCGAGTAAATCATTATATGGGCCGGTCATTTCAACATAGCTTTCAACCTGTACCAAATTAGGTTGACGCGGGATGCCAAACTTTTCTTTATAGGGAGAATGCATATAGCCAATAATCGGCAGAGTGAGTTCGGTCATAATCACTTTTTTTGATAAGCTCAATTAAATATATTCAGTTTATAGAGAATGAATTTAGATTAGAATAGCAACCTGTTCTAATTTGATAACTTATTGAGACCTTTAATGGCTGCTTTTAACGTCGAAAAGATTACTCACGTCCACCATTGGAATGACACTTTATTCTCTTTTAAAACGACTCGTGACACTGCATTACGTTTTAAAAACGGTCAGTTTGTGATGATCGGTCTTGAAGTCAATGGTAAGCCGTTAATGCGTGCATATTCAATCGCGAGTGCAAACTACGAAGAAGAATTAGAGTTTTTCTCAATTAAAGTGCCAGATGGTCCTCTAACTTCTATCCTGCAAAAAGTAAAAGTGGGTGACGAAATCCTGGTATCTAAAAAACCGACAGGTACCTTGGTTCTTGATGACTTAAACCCAGGTAAAAACTTGTACCTGCTTTCTTCGGGTACTGGTCTTGCACCTTTCCTTTCTGTAATCCGTGATCCAGAAACCTATGAACGTTTTGAAAAAATTATCGTGGTTCACGGTACACGTTTCATCTCAGAACTGGCTTATCAAGATTTGATTTTGAACGAAATTCCAAACCATGAATTCTTCGGTGAATTAGGCGCTAAAGAAAAATTAGTGTATTACCCAACTGTTACTCGTGAAGAGTTCCATACTCAAGGTCGTGTAACCACTGCGATTGAATCTGGTCAATTATTCGAGAAAATCGGACTACCACGTTTCAACCCTGAAACTGACCGTGCAATGCTATGTGGTTCTCCTGCATTCCTGGACGACGTTGCTGCACTGCTAGATCAACACGGTCTGAAAGAATCTCCACGTATGGGTGTTCTGGGCGATTACGTGATTGAACGTGCATTCGTTGAAAAATAACCTAAATTCCTTTGCAATCTCAAAACGCATGCTTTAAGCATGCGTTTTTTATATCCAATAAGTCTTAATCTGAAAGAATTAACCCAAGCTATTCTTTACTTAAAATTTTTTATAATCAGGACACTTAGAAAAACACAATTGTTTAAAACAATAAATTAAATGATAAATATCAATACTCACATTATATTTTTTAGTCAAAAATTCCTTCTTAAATGTTAGAATATGTAACTGTAATTGATTTCTCCTGAGGATTTATCCTCGCTAAAAACTTAGTTACATAAACTCTGTAAACTTTTAATTCGATCTGTTTTGATCCCATTCTCCTGTTTCACCGTTTATGCAACCAAGCCGTTTTTTATAGGCAAGGTATGAGCACTGAACAACCCTCCTCTATCGAGCGTACAGGGTCTAAAGTCTATCGATATTTTGTTGTCGTACTGACTTTACTTGTTGCGCTGTACTTGATCATTCAAGGCGCTAAATTACTCAGCCTCGGTGGTACAAGCTATTATCTCATTGCAGGGATTGCCTATGTTGCAATCGCCATTTTATATGCGATGAAAAAAGCCTTTGGTTTTTGGCTTTCTATTGTTACTTTTATTGCAACCATCCTCTGGTCTATTGCTGAAGTTCAAGGTTTGAGCTTCTGGCAATATATCCCACGTCTGGTGGTTCCAACTATTCTGTTTGTCCTCAGCATGTGGGCAAGCAAAAGCCTGCCAGCACTCAATGCTGCAAAAATCAAAGCTGCCAATCTTGTTGGCTTTGCCGGTTTCTTTGCCTGTGTCGCAGCCCTGATTGCTGCGTTCTTCCCACACGGCAAAATCCTCAATCCTGTTGATATCGTACAAGACCCTGCACTGGCTAAACCGAATGCAGAAAACCCAGACAACTGGGAATATTTCGGTCGTAATGGTAACGGTACCCGCTTTGCACCGTACACTGACATTACCCCTGAAAATGTCAAAGATCTAAAAGTGGCTTGGACTTATCACACTGGTCGTGATACTTCTGCCGGTGTCGATGAAAATACACCAATTCAAATTGGTAGTACTTTATATTCATGTACACCGACTAACATCATTTCAGCAATTGATGGTGACAGTGGTAAAGCACTTTGGAAATATGATCCACATGCAAAAACTGCAGAGCATATCACTTGCCGTGGTGTTGGTTACTATGATGCAACTAAAGACAAATCTTTAACTGCAGCAGACTTACAAGCACCGGGTATTAAAGCTTGTCCACAACGTATCCTGACTTCTACTGTTGATGGCCGTTTAATTGTCTTAAATGCCAAAACTGGTGCTTTATGTCCAGAATTTGGTGTGAATGGTCAAGTCGATGTCTTGCATGACATGGGCCCAACTGAACAAAGTAAACGTTATCACCCAACCTCGACCCCACTGATTGCGGGTCATGTCGCTGTATTAGGCGGTTGGGTACGTGATATTGTGCATGGTGAGCCTTCTGGTGTTGTCCGTGCTTATGACGTTCGTACTGGTCAATTGGCTTGGGCTTGGGATGTCGGTAATCCTGAACTGGTTGGTGAACCTAAAGATGGCAAAGGCTTTACTTTAGAAACACCTAACATGTGGACCATCCCGACTTATGACAAAGACCTGAATCTGGTTTACTTGCCTACAGGTAATGGTCCTCCTGACTACTGGGGCGGTGACCGTAACGGAGCTAAAGAAAAATTTGGTTCTGCAATTGTTGCGGTAAATGCTTTGACTGGTAAAACTGTTTGGTCTTATCAAACTGTTCACCATGATGTCTGGGATTATGACTTGCCGTCACAACCTGTGCTTTACGACATGACTGATGATCATGGCAAAAAAGTGCCTGCGTTGATTCAAACTACCAAAATGGGTCAAATCTTCGTTCTTGACCGCCGTACTGGTAAACCAGTCACTAAAGTTGAAGAACGTCCAGTCGACACCAATGGTGCTGAAGGTGAAAAACTTTCTCCTACCCAACCATTCTCTGTTGGCATGCCACAAATTGGTAATGCAACATTGACTGAGCAGGATATGTGGGGCATCTCAACCTTTGACCAACTGGCTTGTCGTATCGACTTTAAAGATTCTGTCTATAACGGTCTATACACTGCACCTGGTGAAAAACCATATATCGAATGGCCTAGTCTGCTTGGTGGTTTCAACTGGGGTGGTATCTCCATTGATGAATCTACTGGCATGATGTACGTCAACGATATGCGTATGCCACTTCGTATGTCATTGGTTCGTAAAGAAGATATGAGTAAATATCATATCTCAACTGACGAAGTACCAGGATTCATGGGCACAGTACGTCCACAACTGGCTGGTCCTTATGCGGGTGTGAAAATTGACATCATGCAGTCTAAACTGGGTGTTCCTTGTAACAAACCTCCATTTGGTACCATGACTGCCATCGACTTGAAATCTAAAAAAGTCGTTTGGGAAGTACCTATGGGTACAGCCAAAGAATTGGGTCCATTAGGTGTTAAAACCCATATGCCAATTCCTTTAGGTATGCCTACACTGGGTGGTCCTACTTCAACTGCTTCTGGTCTGGTGTTCTTCGCAGGTACTCAGGATTATTACCTACGTGCGTTGGATTCAAAAACTGGTAAAGAAGTGTGGAAAGCTGAGCTTCCTGTTGCTGCTGTTGCTGCACCGCTGATTTATAAATCTCCAAAAACTGGCAAACAATATGTTGTGATTTCTGCAGGTGGTGCAAGCCACTCTAAAGATGTTGGCGACTATATTATTGCCTTTGCTTTACCTGATCAAAAATAATTTTTTGATGAATAAAGAAAAAACCGAAGCTTAGGCTTCGGTTTTTTTATTGCAATCATCATTAAAAATTAACGATCGCGACCTTCCTGGTTTGCAGAACCTGAACAGCCTGCACCACCACCGATAATAAAACCGCTTTCTGCTTTGCATGAACCAATCATACGGCCATGTGAGTCAAATGTAGTCACTGTTGATGCACAACCAGTTAGTACAATAGTCGCTGCTAATGCAATAAGTGTTGATAATTTCATGATATTCCCCTCTAAGATTTATGGTGCTAAATGAATCTGATTTTGACTTGGTGGTACTGGCAATAAACCTGTCTTGGCATCCACCGTATTGTAGTTCACGCCAATTGCATTGCCTGATCCATTACAATGAGCACTAGCAGTTGAAAGCAGACCACGTGTAGCTTTACATGATCCAATCACCTGACCCGATGCATCATAAGTGACGACCATAGAACTACACCCAGTCATCAGTATAATAGTTGAAAGTGAAAGTAGTTTTATGAAGCTCATTGCTCCCCCTCAAAAACACTAAAAAATTTAAATTGTTTAGTTATATGAATCTTTTCTAAATTTCGCGCATGATTCTTCCTAAATTTATCGCATTTGTAAAGCTTTATTTTTCATCTATTTTTTAGACTTAAGGCTAATAAAAAGCTGCCTGATCAGCAGCTTTTTCATAATTAAATTTAATATTAAGGATCAGGCTGACTCATGCTTCAATACTCGTTCAGCTAGAGCCTGTTTCACCACATGATATCCAGCGCTTAAGCCTAGACTTGCCATAATGAATGCAACAATAACATCTGGCCATAGACTGCCAGTGCCAAAGACTCCCACTGCTGCAAAAATGACGGCCACATTGCCGATTGCATCATTACGGCTGCACAACCAGACTGATTTCATATTGGCATCGCCATCCCGGAAAGCATATAAAATTATGGCTGTGACAACGTTTGCGATTAAGGCCAATACCCCGATGATCCCCATCGTAATGGCTTCAGGTGGAATACCTTGCATAAAGGCATAAATTACTTTGCCAATGACGACCAGACCAAATACTGCCATGGTCAATCCTTTAATCAGAGCAACTGTTGCACGCCAATACAGACTTGCACCAATCACCGCCAGAGAAATACCATAATTCACAGCATCTCCAAAGAAATCTAGCGCATCTGCCCATAACGCTGATGAATGTGCATAAGCACCGCCGATCAGCTCCACACCAAATAAGGTCAGGTTAATCAATAATGCAATCCATAAAGCTGTTCTAAATTTGCTATTAGATTTGGGCGGCGCGGGTTCATGACTACAACTACAGGCCATATTATTCTCCGATGATTTTTTATCCTGAATGCGATAAAGTCATTAGAAACTATGGAGTCACTCCAAGGTCAAGCCTGAGGTATTTATGTCACATTATTTGATTTCTGATATAGCCAAGAAAACTGATTTAAGCACTGATACCATTCGATTTTATGAGAAAAGAGGTTTGATTCAGCCGAATTTTCGAGCAAGTAACCAGTATCGTTATTATGGCGACGAGGCCTTAAAACGCTTGATTTTTATCAAACGCTGTCGTGCTTTAGGCATGTCTTTAAAAGAAATTGAATACCTGATTCAGCTGGAACAGAATCCTGAACAGGATTGCTGTGAAGTTAACCAGATGATTGATCAGCACCTTATAGATATTTCAAATAAAATTAAAGAATTACAATTATTTAAACAGCAGTTAATGGCGCTTCGCGAAAGCTGTAATACCCCAACCACGATTAATCATTGCCAGATTTTAAAAACACTGGAATCTATTGAAAATAGCTGAAATATTTATGGATATTTTAAATCGTTTACTGTTTATCTTTTAACTTGAAATTGAGTTAAATTATGCCAATTCCGAGTTATTTACTAGGTTGAATCCTGATTTCAGATGACTAGAATAAAGACGTACTTTTTATATGTCTTTCGATTTCATCATGAGCATTTCTCACGTTACCGAACTTCTCTCACCTGCTGGCTCCCTAAAAAACATGCGTTATGCCTTTGCTTATGGTGCAGATGCAGTCTATGCCGGCCAGCCGCGTTATAGCTTGCGTGTTCGTAATAATGAATTTGACCATGACAATCTGGCGATTGGCATCAAAGAAGCGCATAAGCTTGGCAAAAAATTCTATGTCGTGGTGAATATTCAGCCACATAACTCCAAACTGAAAAATTTTATTCGTGACCTTGAACCAGTCGTGGCAATGCAGCCGGATGCGCTGATCATGTCCGATCCTGGTCTGATCATGCTGGTGCGTGAGCATTTCCCGCACATGGACATTCACCTGTCTGTACAGGCAAATGCTGTGAACTGGGCAACTGTAAAGTTCTGGAAGAATATGGGACTTACTCGCGTAATTTTGTCACGTGAACTGTCCATCGAAGAAATCGAAGAAATCAAACAGCAAGTTCCAGATATCGAAATCGAAGTGTTCGTACATGGTGCGTTGTGCATGGCCTATTCTGGTCGTTGCATGCTATCTGGCTACATGAACAAACGCGATGCCAATCAGGGTGCCTGTACCAATGCTTGCCGCTGGGAATACAAGGTACTTGAAGCTAAAGAAGATGAAACGGGCGATGTGATCCCGGTTAAAAATATTGATTCTGGCTGTTGTTCAAAAGATATGGATGAAAGCCATAAAATCGCTCAACACCAGTTTGATGAACCCGTGTTATTGCAACGTAATGACGAAGATATGTTTGCTGCTGAAGAAGATGAGCACGGCACTTATTTTATGAATTCCAAAGACCTGCGTGCTGTACAGCATGTGGAACGCTTGACCAAGATTGGCGTACACTCTCTGAAAATTGAAGGTCGGACCAAATCTTATTTCTATTGTGCGCGTACTGCGCAGATTTACCGTAAAGCCATTGATGATGCGCTTGCTGGTAAGCCATTCGACCCTTCATTGATGACTCAATTAGAAGGTCTGGCGAATCGTGGTTATACCGAAGGCTTCCTACGCCGTCATGTACATAGTGAATATCAAAACTATGAAAATGGTTCATCGAGTTTCGATCATCAGCAGTTCTGTGGGGAAGTATTAGAGCGTAATGGTGACTATATCAAGATTGATGTGAAAAACCGTTTTGTCGTTGGTGACTCACTAGAGCTGATGACCACTAAAGGCAACATCACTTTTACCTTAACTGAGATCAAAGACCGTCAAGGCAATCTGATTGAAGATGCTAAAGGTTCAGGTCATATCGTTGAAATTCCAATACCAGCAGATGTCGATATGCAGTATGCTCTGCTGATCCGTAATCTGCCATCATCATCTGTAGACATTTCAGCCTCTTCATTGGCTTATCAGGCGAGTTAAAAAATGGCGCTCTTGATTACCGATAAATGTATCAACTGTGATATGTGCTTACCGGAATGCCCAAATGAAGCAATTTATGAGGGCGAGAAGTTTTATGAAATTGATGTCAATCGTTGTACCGAGTGTGTGGGTTTCTATGATCATCAAACCTGTATTGCCGTCTGTCCGATTGAATGCATTGTGCCGCATCCAGAGCATCGGGAAACGCAAGAACAGTTAATGGAGAAATTTAAAGGTTTGAATCTGTTCAAAGCTTGAATGATGCATGAAGTCTGATGACTTCATCTAAGAACAACCTTGGGGAAAGATAAAAATAAGGGTTGAAAACAAAAACTGTCCAGAGGAAAGGAACAGCTAAAAGCGATTGGGGACGCTTTTGGCTGATCTAACAATAACTAAAAAAAGGAACCCGGGTGTTAGCATCCTGAGTTCCTATAAAGCGAAAATAATAATAGGTGTTTGAGATTAAGCACCTGGAATGTGGGGATTCCAGGTGCTCTTTTTTTTACTGACCAGAGCGAATGATGTAATCAAAGGCAGATAATGATGCTTTGGCACCTTCACCAGTCGCGATGATGATCTGTTTGTAAGGAACAGTGGTACAGTCACCTGCAGCAAACACACCTTTGACATTGGTTTCATTGCGCTCGTTAATCACAATCTCACCACGGTTAGTTAGCTCAACATCGGTTCCTTTCAGGAAGTCAGTGTTCGGCAACAAACCGATCTGAACGAAGATACCTGCCAATTCAACAGTGTGCTCTTCATCAGTTGCACGGTCTTTGTATTTCAACGCTGTGACTTGTGAACCATCACCGATCACTTCGGTAGAAAGTGCATTTTTGATCACAGTCGTATTTGGCAAGCTGTTCAGTTTGTCCTGCAATACCTGATCCGCACGAAGTTTAGTATCGAACTCAACCAGCGTTACATGCTCAACAATACCTGCAAGGTCAATCGCAGCTTCTACACCGGAGTTACCACCACCAATTACCGCTACACGTTTACCTTTGAACAATGGACCGTCACAGTGTGGGCAGTACGCTACACCACGAGTTTTGTATTCTGCTTCACCCGGAACGTTCATCTCTCTCCAGCGTGCACCGGTAGATAAAATCACAGTTTTAGATTCAAGTTTCGCACCATTTTCTAAAGTCACTTCTACCAGACCATTGGCTGTGCGATCTGCACCTTTGATGTCAGAAACACGTTGCAGGTTCATGATGTCAACACCGTATTCACGAACGTGTGCTTCCATTTCAGCGGCAAATTTCGGACCTTGGGTTTTTTGCACTGAGGTATAGTTTTCGATGTCCATGGTATCCATCACCTGACCGCCCATGCGTTCAGCCACGATGCCAGTTTTGATGCCTTTACGTGCTGCATAGATCGCTGCAGTATTCCCTGCAGGTCCACCACCAATCACTAGGATATCAAATGCATCTTTGGCATTCAGTTTTTCAGCAGCTTTGGCTGCGGCATTGGTATCCAGTTTGGCAATGATTTCTTCCAGCGTCATACGACCCTGACCGATATGTTCATTGTCTTGGAAGACCATCGGTACGGCCATGATTTTACGTTCTTCTACTTCTTCCTGGAAGAAAGCACCATCAATCATGGTTGCTGTTGTACCCGGGTTATAGATGGCAATCAGGTTCAATGCCTGCACCACATCAGGACAGTTATGGCAGCTTAAAGAGACAAATACATCAAAGTCAGATTTAATGCCTAAACCTTTAATCGATTCCAGAACTTCGGCAGAGACTTTTGGTGCATAGCCTGAAGTTTGCAGCAATGCCAGAATCAGGGAAGTAAACTCATGGCCCATCGGCAAGCCTGCGAAGAACACACGAGGCTGTTCACCGGCTTTTGCCACACCAAAGCTTGGTGCACGTTTGTTGGTACCGTCAAAACGGGCAGTCACTAAATCAGAAAGTTGCGCGATTTCCTCAACCAGTTCTTTGATTTTGGCTGATTTGTCAGAGCCATCCAGAGTTGCCACTAATTCAATCGGGCCCTCCAAACGTTCAAGTAGTGTTTTTAATTGAGCTGAAGTATTTTGATCTAACATTGCTAACGTCTCCAAGGGAGTAAATATTTATTCGATGAAGCTATATTAAGTGAATAACAAAAATAGGTAAAACAGTTTGTTTTTATCTTAATGATCGTTTTTATAGATCAAAAACCATCTCCTCATTTTATTTTTTATTATCGCTAGAATTTATGCCTTTTATCCCAAAGAAACCGAATATAGATTGGAAAATAAAAATGCTCCTTTTAAAGGAGCATTTTTAAGTTTAGAAGATTCGCTGTTCAATACGTAGCGAACGCCCCTTAATTGAATTAGCTAGTACAAATATGATTAAGCTAAGCAAGGCAAATAAGATGGCAATGCCAATAATGATGACATTGGTAATCTTGCTGACTTGTTCGGCTTGCTGGGCTTGACGATCTACACTTTGTGCCACAGGCGTTAGACTTTTGCCATAGACCTGTTGCTGCATGGTCCAGATCTGTTCCGGTTTAAATCCGTATTGTTCAAACTTGTTATCCTGCCGCT
Organism: Acinetobacter sp. YH12043; assembly: GCF_013419915.1. NCBI lineage: Bacteria > Pseudomonadati > Pseudomonadota > Gammaproteobacteria > Moraxellales > Moraxellaceae > Acinetobacter > Acinetobacter sp. YH12043. The sequence goes on along the minus strand of NZ_VOZD01000018.1, from coordinate 4,491 downwards.
CTGCTTCAACTACTTGTGCGACATAAGGTCTGGCTGCGGATAGATCCACAGGCTTATGCAAGAGTGCAGTTTGGGCAAGTAAATAAGATTTCACCGGTGAAGCAATATCGGAATCAACCAGATAACGAGCCACTTCACTATCATTGATATTACTATCGTAATAGACCACTTGCTGATAAGCGTCTTCACGGTCATTTCTCAGGTCATATTGCCAATAAGTCAGTCCTGACCAGATCACGATAAAGGAAATCAGCCAGCCTACAAACTTCAATATGAAAGACTGAAAGCGCACATAGAAGAAGCGAAACTTCTTCAGCAATCCAACCAGAAAAAATGCACCAATAAAAGAGGTAAAGATTTTCAGAATCAGCCAGCCAAACCAGCTTAATAGAGCAAAGAAATAATCCGGACTATCCCCAATACTGGCCAGATTAGCATCGACACTGACTGGTAAATGCAGCTGTTGAAGCTGAGTACTCAGGCCAAAAAAGCCATAAACCATTTCCTGCTGAAAGAACAGGCCTATCACGGATGCAATACAGACCGTAGAGGTGGTCAGTCCCAAAAGCATCAAATTACGTTGACGCTTTTTGAGTGCGACGACCCCTTGCTTGATTTCCTGAGGATTTACAGCATATTCATCTAAGGGCGGCAATCTCTACTCCTTTTTTTAGATCTTGGCCCTACTGCATTTAGTTGGGTTTAGATCCACTGGTACTTGATTCAATCACCAAATGATTCAGATTATCTTGTAAGGCTCTTAAACGTACCGTTGCTTCAGTACGTTTCTGTACACCTTCTTTCTGGATCTGAATCACATCATTAACAGTTTTAATGAGGGTATTTTGCACATGTTCAAGCGTTTCAATATCAATAACAGAACGCTGGTTGGCTTTTGCCGTATCGACCGAGTTTTGATGCAATAAATCTGCATTACGGCGTAAAAGCTCATTGGTCGCATCATCAATGGTATTGGCCAGCTGTACGCTGTTCTTCTGTTCATTCAGTGAAATGGCCAGACTGATCTGGTTTTTCCATGCTGGCAATGTGATATTTTTAATGGCATAGAATTTATCCACCAGCATCAGGTTATTGGACTGAATAATCCGGATCATAGGCAAAGTCTGCATCGCAGATTGCTGCAATACCTGTAAATCACTGATGCGTTTTTCCAGATTATTGGCTAGATGATTTAGGTCATAGATTTTTTGCGTGGTGCTCTGATCTTGTGGCAAAGCTGTGAGCGCAGCAATTTCCTGCTGTAATTCCTGTTCACGTAAACGTCCAGCTGCAATATGAATACCCAGCTGTTTATATTCTTCCTGTACCCCATCGAACATTTTATCCAGCGTATCAACGCGGGCTTTTAATCCGGATTGCGATGTTTCAATTTCCTTGACCAGCACATCAATCTGTTCTTTGGTGGTATTGAAATGCGAGTCAAAGTTATCTTTAACCCCTTTAAACTTGCTGATGATATTGCCCAGAAATCCTGAACTTTTTTTCTTGTTCAAGATACTGCTGGTATTCAGTTGCTGTGCCACCTGCACCACCTGATTCAGCTTTTGACCGGTTGCATCCAGATCTTTATTTTGTACCAGATTCAGCAATTCATCGGTATAGCTTGAAGTTTTGGTGGCTATATTTTTGCCATATTCGGCCACACTATTATGACTCATATTCTGCAGTTCTTTACGTGCTGCCAAGACCCCCTGAAAATCGGCAGGCTGCAAGCCCAGCTCTTTGAGATCCATTTGCTGAAACTTCTGTTCAGTCAGTTCAGTTGAGCTTTCGACAGGTAAATTTACTACATCAGATTTGGTCATGTTTCACCTTATATTGTTATGTATTCGAGGGTTTCTCGAGTGACTTTTTTAACGTTTTAATCAAATTGTCCCGGCTATTATCAAGTTTTTCCAGATCACTTGTCGAGTGTTTCGTCTGGCTTTGTTTGACATGATATTGCCAGGCCGGAATCAGCACCTGTTGCGCTTCTTTAAACCGATCCAGTAGGCTATAAGACAGTTGCTGGGATAATTGCATCTGGGTAATGGCAATGTCATTACTGCTTTGCAAGGTTCTTAAGGTATGCACCTTTTTTGACAGCCGCTCAGAAAAATTATCCAGTGGATGCTGATTCCTGACAAACTGCGGATATTCAGATAAAAATTCTTCTGCTGCCACAATATGCTTGGCCATTTGCTCACGTAAACCGATCAGCTGCTGGAATCGCGATTGGGATTTCTGGATTTCAATTTGCAACTTACGGCTAAGGTGATCTGCCTGATCCAGTAAATAGTCCAGTTTTTTATAGTATTCAACCTGACTTGAGCCATAGTCCAGATCAATACCCAGCCATTTCTGCAAGGCATTAAATTTACGTTTTTTAAAATATTTTTTTGATTGAGCCAGCATGTGAATCAGCTGTTCAATAGTATGGCTCAGTTGTTGGGTCAGATGGGGATCTACCCCATTTAATAGTACTGCCTGCGCCTGAATAAGTGAGTCCGCATAATGATTCAGCTTGTATTGATCGTGGAGTAAAGGCACAAGTTCGTTGCGCTTGATACTTAGAATCTCGCTCTGCTCTACTGCAATGTCTTGGATTGGAATCAAAACATCTATCTGTGACATGACCCTTTAAACTCAATGAATTCGATTTTTATAGTACGTCTTTTCATTCAACATAACATGTAGCATTTTGCAAAGGAATGCTTCAAGCCATAGAATTTTCTTTATATACGTTGAAGATATTGTTGGAATTAAGTTTGGCCTACAGTCATTTCTTGTATGAATCATTTTGCTTCTAGCCTGCTGTTGCTCTCTATAACCTTTCCCATCAGCCTCAAATAGGCTAATAATCAACCAAATAAGGATAAGCACAATAAATGCCAAGTTAATTTATGGTCTTAATTAAGCTTTTTTTAAACTTAAGAATACTTATAAGGCATTATAAAACATAAATAATTCTCGAATTTTAAGCATGAATTATTTATGATCAAGATCAACAATAAAGTAGGTAACCTGAGAATAAAATGGAACGTTTTTTTCATAATACGATGTATGCCGCACGCTGGATCTTGGCACCTGTCTATTTTGGTTTATCATTCGCTTTATTATTACTGGCCTTAAAATTCTTTCAGGAAGTCATTCATGTCCTGCCGCATATCTTTGAATATACTGAAGCTGACCTGATCTTGGTAATTCTCTCCCTGGTTGATATGACCATGGTTGGTGGACTTATTGTGATGGTGATGTTTTCAGGTTATGAAAATTTTGTTTCACAACTCAAAATCGATGAAAATAAAACCCGCCTGAACTGGCTCGGCACTATGGATGCCAATTCGCTTAAACTAAAAGTTGCTGCTTCTATCGTAGCTATTTCTTCGATTCATTTACTACGTATTTTTATGGATGCTCGTAACGTCGAGAATGACAAAATCATGTGGTACATCATCATGCATCTGACTTTTGTGATTTCTGCATTTATTATGGGTTATCTGGATAAACTCACAAAGCATTAAAACATGGATATTAAAAAGCCCCGATTATAGGGGCCTTTTTATATTGGCGAATTAACTAAAAAATTATAGATAGTCACCTTCTCGTTCCGGCTGATACAGCACTTTTTCAATCGTGACTTTCATCAACTGACCATCAGGTTGTGGCCATTCAATGGTCTGTCCTTCTGCCAAGCCCAAGATTGCAGTTCCAATCGGTGCTACGACATTCACTTGCCCTTTTTCACCTTTAAACTCATGCGGGTAGACTAAGGTGATTTCTACAGGCTCCGTTGATGGTGCAATCGTCAGCAATGCACGCGCATGCATGGTCACCACATTGCTTGGCATGTCCTCTGGCTTGACCACTTCAGCACGAGCCAGTTCATCTTCCAGTTGAAGCATGGTCTCACTGAGCTTGTCTTGATTTTCAAGCATGGTTTCGAGACGCTCCACATCCTGTTCAGATAAAATAATTTTTGGTTTAGCCATTCTTACTACCTTGTTTAATGAATGATTGAATAGTCTTTAAAAAGCGAATGAATCTAGGTTCTAAGTGGTTAATCAGATTAAATTAAGTTCAAATATAAAAAATCTATTTTTAGCTGCTAAAAAAATTGTGTCTTAACTCAACTTATAAAGCTGTTTTTCAAAGAATGTAACCAGTTTTAGAAAAACTCAATACTCTTTTCGAAATCAGATTTATAGGATCTGTATTTCTCAACTTTGTTTTATAAAAGGATAAGTATTTTCTATATAGGATTGATTAAGCTTTGATCTTATCTTCCCTTTTAACTCATCGTAAAAGCTAGCAGCAGAAGATGAGTCAGAAAAAATATCACCCAATAAAAAAGCCCCCTTGAGGGTAATGCCAGTCAGTTAAGAGATTGACTGGCTTTTTCTTGGGTATTTTTGAGGTTTTCCTTTTACAACCCTTGGATAACTCCTCACTCTTCTCTCAGGTATAACATACCGATTAGATTTCTCCATT